>JANMXI010000294.1:0-83611 GCA_031394735.1 Pseudomonadota bacterium
CGATGAGCCGTTTCATGGGTGCCGCGGACCTCGATTCGCCGCAATGCGGCCAGCAGCTCGGGCGCAGTGACTTTGGTGACGGGTGTGTCGCCCAGACGTGGGTAGACAAACTTCTCCAGCATCCGCTTGGCCTTGTTGAACGTCTTGGGCACGAGCGTGGCCTGCTGAAGCGCAAGCCACTCCTCGGCGATGGCGCGAAATGTGTTGGCGCTGGAGAGTTTCTCGGCTTTGCGTTTGTGACTCGGATCAATCCCTTCGGCGAGTTGCGTGCGCGCCTCGTCCCGACGCTTGCGCGCGAGCGCCAGCGAAACATCCGGGTAGACGCCAAAAGACAACCCGCGTTCTTTGCCAAAGCGCAGGTACTTAAAGCGCCACCAACGCGATCCGGTCGGATTGATCAACAGATATAGCCCGCGCTCATCGGACAGCTTGTAGGGCTTCTCACGCGGTTTCGCAGCGCGGATCGCGGTTTCGCTCAACATGGGGTAACACCTTTTCCAACTACCCTGTTACCCCAATACTTAACCCACCGCGGGCAATCATGTCAACAGACGGTCCTTCACGTCAATGCATCGAAATAGACGGAAATTGTAGGGATTTTCGAGCCGATATTGGCCGTGACTAGACTTGGTTGGATGTGGCCAGATGGCCAAATGGTGCCCCGGGCAGGAATCGAACCTGCGACCTAACGCTTAGGAGGCATTCGCTCTATCCACTGAGCTACCGGGGCGAAAGGTCGCGCCGCCTGGCACAATCGCCAGCCGGCGCGGGAAATGGGTTGGTGGAGAAGAGGAGGATCGAACTCCCGACCTTCGCATTGCGAACGCGACGCTCTCCCAGCTGAGCTACTTCCCCAACGGCCGCCATATTTTACATGAGCACGGGGGGCGTTGCCGAGCTTTGAACGGGGGTGGACCTGGATTACTCTGGTAGCCTACACCGCGTAGCGCAAGACAAGGAATTTCAAGTGCTCCAAATCGGCGATCGCGCTCCTGAATTCACCCTCCCCGATCACACGGGCCAGGACCGGTCCCTTACCTCTTACCTGGGGGAATCGACCCTGGTGCTGTATTTCTACCCTGCCGACTTCACGCCGGGATGCACCAAGGAAGCGTGCAATTTGCGCGATCTGCACGGCGAACTGCAGCGGGCCAAGCTACGGGTCGTTGGGGTGAGTCCGCAGCCGCCGGAGACACACGCGAAATTCCGCGAAAAGTATGATCTGCCGTTCGCCCTGCTGTCAGATGTGGACAAATCGGTGATCAAAATGTATCAGGTGAACGGGCCGCTGGGATTTGGCGTGCGCCGTGCGACCTACCTGATCGATGGCGGCCGGCGTATTCGCGGCGCCGTTCTGGCCGACTTTGCGATCAGCAAACACGCCGACTTCGTCAAGCAGGCGATCCTGCTGCGCGAACCGCCGCAGCGGTGACGGCACGCGGTCAATAGTTCAAGCGCAGCATGCTCGAATGGCCGATGCGCGGCACCGTGACGATATAGATCGTGCCGTATTCTTCGTCATCGATGGGCGCAACCGGCCCTGTGCCGCTGAGCGCTTCGACGATCGCCGGAATCGTGTTGCTGTGAGCGACAATCAACACGTGCTCGCCCTGATGTTCGCGCAGTACCCGGCGCGCGAGAACCTTCGGATCGTCCGCCGGGCCCACGGTGACCGCAATTTTTAGCCGCGCCGCCAACGGCGCTGCAGTCTCGTTGCTGCGCTTGGTCGGTGAGACATAAATCGCGCCCAGCCGCCCCAGGCCGCCGCGGTCACCGAACATCCGCGCCAGCATCACCGCCCTCGCCTCGCCGGCCGCGGTCAAGCTGGGATTTTCACCGGCATTCAATTGCTTTTCGGCATGGCGGACCAGCACCACCGTGGTGGAGGTTGCGGTGCCCCACAGCCACACGGTGAAGCTGACGACCACCAATGCCGCGAGTGCGGCCAGCCAGATGGGCGTCAGAAAAGGCTTGCGTCGCAGCGTGGCATACTCTTTCTTCATGGGCCTATCATACCAATGAATTCGCTATCTCCGCGCGAGCCCCGGATCGTCATCCTTGCATCGGGTTTTTCGACCCGACTCGGCACTCCTAAAGCGTTGGCTCGGATTCAAGGCCTGACGCTGCTCGCCCGGCTGTCCCGCACGCTCGCGCCGTTGAGCCGGCGGCCAGCGACCGTCGTCGTGCCGCCCCGTTCCGCCACGCGTCGCGCCGCGCTGGCCCTGGGTTTGATCTGTATCGACAATCCCAACCGCGGGCGCGGCCTGTCCAGTGCGGTACGAGTGGCGCTGCGACACGCGGCCTATTCGCCGGGCGTACTGCTGTTGCCGGTGGATCTTGCGGAACTACGTTCGGAGACGTTGGCACGATTGCTCAGCCGCTGGCGCGGCCAGCGGCGCAAAGTGATTGCGCGTCGGCTCGGAAATCGCGGCGTCATCCCGTTGCTGCTGCCGCGCCATTATTTTTGTGCTGCCAATGCGCTGCACGGCGACAGTGGTCTGCGCGATTGGACGACCACGTTGAAACCCGATCAGCTGGTGCTGATGGACATGCGTTCCGCGCAAGTCGACATCGACACGCCGCGCGATCTAGCCAGGGCCCGGCGTCGCTTCCAACGCTGAGGGGTGCACGAGTCGATAGCCCACCCCGGTCTCCGTGTGTATGTAGCGAGGCTGGGCCGCATCCCGCTCCAGCTTCTGCCGCAGATGCCCCATGTGCACGCGGACGTAGTGCCCGTCCTGGGAATGGGACGGACCCCAGATGGAATGCAGAATCTGGCGATGCGTCAGGACGCGACCGACATTGGCGATCAGCAACATCAGCAGCCGGTATTCGATGGGGGTCAGATGAACCTCCGTGCCGGCACGCGTCACCGTGCGAGCCGTGCGGTCGACCTTGATATCGCCGAACTCGAAAACCGGTTCGCGGGTCGAGCCTGCATCCTGCGCGCGGCGTCGCGCGGCGCGCACACGCGCCAATAGCTCGCCGACACCAAAGGGTTTGATCAGGTAATCGTCGGCGCCCGCGTCCAGCGCGGCAATCTTGTCGCGTTCCTCCACCCGGGCGGACAGCACAATGATGGGCACCTGCGACCAGGAGCGAAAATCGCCGATGAAATTCATGCCATCGGCATCCGGCAATCCCAGATCCAGGATGACGAGGTCGGGCCGGCGCGTAGCCGCATCGCTCAGCCCCTGCCGCAATGTATCGGATTCGAACACGTTCCACCCTTCAGCCTCCAGTGCCGTGCGCACGAAACGGCGGATCTGCTTTTCGTCCTCGATCAACACGACAACCGGCATTGGCTCACTCATGCGCCAGTTCACCCTCGCCGCTTAGGCCTGGTGGAGAGCCCAGCGGCAGCCAGAAGGTGATAGTGGCGCCGCGATAGGCGCCCAACATATCCGCCGTTGCGACGGCGATCTCCCCGCCATGCGCACGCACGATGGCGCGACAAATTGCCAACCCCAGGCCGACGCCAGGCATGGCGGATTCACGCTCACCGCGCATGAACTTCTGGAACACGGCCTCCTCCCTACCCTGCGGAATGCCCGGGCCTGCATCGGCCACGGTGACTTGGAACTGCCGTTGGGACACGCGTGCCGAAATGCAGATGCCGGATCCCTGCGGCGTGTACTTGGCAGCATTCTCCAATAAATTCACCAGCACGCGTTCAATCAACACGACATCGAATTTCACCAGCGGCAGATCGTGCGGAATCTGCGCCTCGATGGGCCGCGCTGCCAGCAAACTCACCGACGCGCGCAGCGCGCTGCCGACGACCTCTTCAATCGGTTGCCATTGCAGGTTCAACGTCACTTCGCCGCTTTCAATGCGCGCCATATCCAGCAGATTGGACACCAGCGCGGTCATGCGCGCAGCCTCGTCGGTGATGGTGGCCAGAATCTCGGACTGCCCGGCACCAGCAGCGCGATCAGCGCGGAGATCGTCACCGGCGCACCCGGTTTCGCCACCGAGACGCTGAACAGCGAAAAGGGCAACAGCGTTGCCGTCGCCAACAGAAACACCACCGTCAGCGCCACGAGCAGGATCGTCAGCGCGATTTCATTCGGCGTCTTTTGCCGCTTGGCGCCCTCCACCATGGCGATCATGCGATCCAGAAACGCCTCGCCCGGGTTGACACTGACGCGCACCACCAGCCAGTCCGACAACACGCGCGTGCCACCGGTGACGGCAGAAAAGTCTCCGCCCGATTCCCGTACCACCGGCGCCGATTCACCGGTGATGGCGCTCTCGTCCACCGACTCCACGCCCTCGATGACCACGCCGTCGGCGGGAATCGTGTCGCCAGTTTCAACCAGATAGGCATCGCCCTTGCGCAACACGGACGCAGCCACCGCCACCCAAGGCGAACCGTGACTGGGCGTCTTCAACTTCTTGGCCTGAACGGTCTGTTTCAATCCGCGCAGGGAAGCCGCCTGCGCCTTGCTGCGTCCCTCCGCCAGGCTTTCCGCAAAGTTTGCGAACAGCACGGTGAACCACAACCACAGCGCAATGGCGAGAATAAAACCCGCCTGCGCCTCACCGTGTCCGCGCAGCGCCTGCACATACAGCACGCTGGTGAGGATGCTGCCCACATAGACGACGAACATCACCGGATTGCGGATCTGTGTCGCCGGCGAGAGTTTGCGGAAACTCTGGCCCACAGCCTCGGCCATCAACGAGCGGTCGAACAGTTTCAAGCTTTTGCGAACCATGATTCAGTGTTCCTTCAACCGGCCTTCAGCAATTGCAAATGCTCGACGATGGGCCCGAGCGCCAGCGCCGGCACATAGGTCAATGCACCCACCAGCACTACCGTGCCCACCAGCAATGCGACGAACAGCGGTCCATGCGTGGGCAGCGTCCCGGCGGTGGCATCCACTCGTTTCTTCGCCGCCAGCGAGCCGGCGATGGCCAGCACCGGCACGATGAATGCGAAGCGTCCAAACCACATCACGATGGCCAGCAAGACGTTATAGAACGGCGTATTCGCGGACAGACCGGCGAAGGCGCTGCCATTGTTGTTGGCGGCCGAGGAAACGGCGTAGAGGATTTCGGTGAAGCCATGAGCACCCGGGTTGGCGATGCCGGCCACACCCTGCTCCGCCATCACTGCGATCGCCGCACCCACCAACGCCAACTGGGGTGTCACGAGAATCACGATCGCTGTCATTTTCATTTCGAACGATTCGATTTTCTTGCCGACGTATTCCGGCGTGCGGCCGATCATCAGCCCGGCGACGAACACGGCCATGATGGCGAAGATCAGCATGCCGTACAGACCTGCACCGACACCGCCAAATACCACTTCACCGAGCTGGATCAACCACAATGGCACCAACCCGCCCAGCGGCATGAAGGAGTCGTGCATGGCATTCACGGCGCCACAGGATGCCGCCGTGGTGATGGTGGCGAACAGCGCAGAGGCGATGATCCCGAAGCGCGTCTCCTTCCCCTCCATGTTGCCGCCGGCCTGCAGGGCGGAGGCTGTTTGATCGACCCCCAGCTGCGTCAGCACCGGATTGGGTTGCTGCTCAGCCCACAACGCAACACAGGCCAGAACCAGAAAGATTACCGACATCGCGCCAAAAATTGCCCAACCCTGACGTAGATCGCCCACCATCCGGCCGAAGGTGAAACACAGCGCGGCGGGAATCAGGAAAATCGACAGCATCTGTACGAAGTTCGTCAGCGGTGTCGGATTCTCGTAAGGGTGTGCGGAGTTGGCATTGAAGAAGCCGCCACCATTCGTGCCCACCATCTTGATGGCATCCTGTGAGGCAACCGGGCCCATGGCGATGGATTGCGTCTGCGGTGTAAGCGTCTCCAGCGTCGTGGCATCGGTATACGCGTTGAAATTCTGGATGACGCCCTGACTCATGAAAAACAGGGCGAGCAGCAATGACAGCGGCAGCAGCACATAGACCGTGCCGCGCGTCAGGTCCACCCAGAAATTGCCGATGCCGTACATCGATCGACGCGCAAATCCACGGATCAGTGCGAAGGCCACCGCCAATCCGGTCGCAGCGGACAGAAAGTTCTGCACCGTCAACGCCAGCATCTGCGTCAGGTAGGACATGGTCGACTCGCCGCCATAGCCCTGCCAGTTCGTGTTGGTGACGAAGCTGACCGCGGTATCAAACGAGGAGTCCGAGGACACAGCAGCGAACTTTTGTGGATTCAACGGCAACCACACCTGCCATCGCTGCAGCGCGTAGACGAACAGCACGCCCAACGTGTTGAACACCAGCAAGGCAATGGCGTAGCGGGTCCATGGCATCTCGGCCTGTGGATCGATGCCGCAGAGGCGGTAGATCGATCGCTCGAGTTTGCCCGCAACCCCCGGGATGTCGCGCAAGTCCGCGACTCGCGCCAACCACCGCGACAGCGGATAGCTGAGCAGCAGCAGAAGCAGCATGTACAGCCCCAGCATCAACAGCGATTGCCCGCGCATCACAAATCCTCGGCGCGGATCATGGCGTATAGCAGATACACCAACAGGGCCGCAGCCGCGGCGCCGCTCATCCAATACGGCCAATTCATGGTTTTCGCTCCAGCGCGGCGCATCCTTTGACCAATGCCACGCTGAGGAGCAGCAGCACCGTGATACCCAGCACGAACCAAAGATCCATCGCTTTCTCCCCTGCTTCGATGGGAGCCACTGTAGATAGTGGTGTGCGGCGGCGACGCAGAGATTCTGCGATGGGGTGTAAAGACGGTGTAAAGATCCGCCGATGGACGAGGTTTACCGCAGGGGCAGCGAGTAGCTCAACATCACGCCGCCGCCTTGCATCGGCGCCACGGAGACCGAACCGGCATTGCGACGAGCCTCGCGTCGGTTCAGGACAAAGTGAGCGGTGGCAATTCCGATTGCCGCACCGGCGACCGTGTCCGACAGCCAGTGCACATTGTCATGCACCCGCGTGTACGCGGTCGCGCCGGCGAGGCCGTAGCCGAGCACACGCCGCAACCAGCGGTATTCATCGCCGCCTGACTCCGCGAAGACGGTGCCGATGGCGAATGCCGCGCTGGCATGCAGAGACGGAAACGAACTGCCGCTATTGCGCCAGGAATTCATATCGGTGGTCTCATTGGGTCGCTCCCGACCGGCCGCGTATTTGAGGACGGTCGTCGTCACCGCGCTCAATCCGGCGGCCTCCAGCATCGAGTAGGACTCCACCCGACCCGCCTCATCGTCGATCCACAGGGCATAGGCGAAGGTTCCGGCGACCAATGCCGCGGCAGGCAGCGCATCGCGCGTGCTGTGCTGGTCCTTGCCATTCAACACCGATCGATCGCCGATCGCGAAATGCGTGCGCACATTGTCATCGAAGGAATGGGCGGCGCCCACGGCGAGCAACGCGCCGCCCGCGTACATCCATTGGCGCGAATCCCATCGAAGCGGCGCCGTGAAATACAGCTTGGAGTCATTCAGAACGGTGGCGACATCGAACTGCTCGGCGCGGCAGGCACCTGGCTGCGCCACCACACCGGCGAGCAGCACACAGAGCAGAAGGATGGATTTGCGCATGATTGTCCCGTAACGTGTGAATGGAAGGCGAGGTTCGCGGAAGATTCGACATGAGTTCATCGAAAAATCAATCGTTCCTGGTGCGACTGGGCTTCGCCGCCGCGGGGATTCTGGCAGCTTTACGCAGCGAGCATAGCCTGCGTTGGCAAATCCTGGCGCTTTTCGGGGTCCTGATCGTGTTGTTGATTTTTCAACCCGGCGCACTGTGGTATGCGCTGGTCGCATTGACGAGCGCGGGCGTGATCGCGGCGGAATTGTTCAACACCGCCATCGAACATCTGGCGGATCACCTGCATCCGGAAGTGCATCCAAGCATCAAGATCGTCAAGGACTGCGCGGCGGGCGCCGTTCTGATTGCCTCGCTTGGCGCCCTCGGGGTGGCAGCATCACTGGCCGTGCATCTGTTGCAACGCTGAGGCACCGGTCACTACCGGGTCAGCGTGATGACGAGGTAGGCCCCATACAGACCGCCGTTGACCAGCAGTACCCACACGCGCACTCCTGATTGGCGGACGTTGAGCCGGACCCAGACCGCGGCTACCAGCGTCACCAGTACGCCACTCAGGACTTCAATGCGTGGTTGCCAGGGCGTGAGCAGAATGCCCAAGGCGGGCAGCAGCGTGCCTTGAAACACCATCGCCCCGGTGATGTTGCCGAATGCCAGCGTGTCCTTGCCGCGGCGAATCCACAGGATGCTATTGACCTTTTCGGGTAACTCCGTGGCGATGGGAATGATCAGCAGCGACAACAACAGTGCCGAAATGTGTAGTAGATGCGACACGCCTTCGACGCCGGTAATGAACCCCTTGGCGCCGACCACCAACAGGCCCAACCCTGCCGCAAGTTGCAGCACGATGGTGAGCCGGTTGGTCGGCATGCCAAGCCGGCTGAAGAACATCTTGTTTTCTGCCGAGGTGCCGTGCCCGTCCTGCACCAGCTGGCCCGAGGCCTGCATCGTGAGCGCAATGTAGGCGATGTAAGTCAGCACCAGTGCAACGCTCAGCGCAATGCGCGCGCCGCGCATTGACTCCGGCACGAACATCGCGGCAGCAGCCAACGCGAAGGCCAAAATAAAGAAATTCAGATCACGGACCAGTCCGGCGCGCTCGGGGGTGACCACGCCGGTCGGGCCGCGCGAGGACAGCACCGCGATGGCCATCAGGCAAGTCGACAGCGTCGACAGCATCAACGGCGCGCCGAGGATCGAGCCGACGCCGATTTCCTCATTTACGCGCACATCCGCGCCGCCGGCGAAAATCGCCAGAACCGGCACCAGGGTTTCCGGCAGCGCAGTACCGACGGCGGCGAACAAAGAACCGGTCACGCCTTCGGAAAATCGGAGCCGTTCCCCCAGATGCTCGAGTGCATTGGTGAAAAGCTCGGCAGCGACCAGAATGACGCCAAGCATGGCCAGCAACTGCAACAAAAATCCGCTCATCGAACCGCCTCGCGTGGCCGCCGGACAAACCCGTTGACAGGCAGATATCGCAAGTCTGAAGATCGAATCCACGGCTTTAAAGTAGCCGTTGAATCATACCCAATCGCGCCGCCGCCGGCACCGCTCAAGTGGCGTTCGCGATTGGCGCCCGAAAAACCAGCAACGGTAGTTCGATCATGACCGAGTCACATGCCGAGGCCCGCGCGGGTCGCGCATTGCTCCACGCCACCCGCCCGTTCGCCGCTGAATCGGCGCCGTTGAGCTGGTGCTACACGCTGTCCACGCTCACTCTGCTGATCGCGGCCCTGAGCGCGGCGGCCTTTGTGACCTGGTGGCCGCTGCGGGTGCTGTTGAGCCTGCTGGGTGCAGGGTTCATGGTGCGCGCATTCATCATCTACCATGACTACATGCACGGATCTATCTTGCGTGACTCACGCACCGCATCGGTGTTGTTTCATCTCTATGCAGCCTTTGCGCTGACGCCGACGCGATCCTGGCGCTACAGCCACAATTTTCACCACGCTCATGCCGGTCAGATCTCCGGTGACGCCGTCGGCGCATTCCCCATCATGACCACGCAGATGTGGCGCGACGCGACTCCGCTGCAACGCGCGGCGTATCGCGCCAGCCGTCACCCGCTGCTCATCCTGTTCGGTTACGTGACGGTGTTTGTGGGCAGCGTCTGCCTGCTGCCGTTGTTGCAGAACCCGAAGCGGCATTGGGACTCTGCCCTGGCGCTGCTCGCGCACGGAGGCCTGATTGCCGCCTTATGGATTGGGGGCGGATTCGACAACGCGTTTTACGCCATGCTGTTGCCGATGGGCGTCGCGTCCATCGTGGGCAGCTATTTGTTTTTCGCACAACACAGCTTCAAGGGCATGTACGTGGCGACGGTTGAGAACTGGTCCTTTTATCGCGCCGCGTTGCAATCCTCCAGCTACCTGAAGATGAATCGCCTCCTGCAATGGTTCACGGGCAACATCGGCTTTCATCACGTTCACCATCTGAACGTCGGCATTCCTTTTTATCGCCTGCCCGAAGCCATGCGCGCAATTCCCGCGCTGCAGAATCCGGTGACCTTGTCGCTGGGCTTACGCGATATCGTGGAGTGCTTCAGCGCCAGTCTGTGGGATGAGAACCGCAACCGGATGGTTACCTACGGTCAGGCGGCGCACCGGCGCTGATTGACAGGCCGATGCGCCGTCGTTGGAAGGATCAGGTCGTCGGCGCGTTCGCCTTGCCCTTCTCCGCAATCACTTCGTCGGCGACGTTGCGCGGCACCGGCTCGTAGTGGGAGAACTCCATGGTGTAGGAGGCACGACCGCTGGTCATGCCACGCAACTGACCGATATAGCCGAACATTTCCGACAGCGGCACATTGGCCACCACCGCAATGTTTGTGCCTCGCTCGAGCTGGTCCTGAATCGCGCCGCGGCGACGATTGATATCGCCGATGACATCACCCAGGTAGTCACCGGGCGTCACTGTTTCCACCTTCATTACCGGCTCGAGCAGGATGGGCCCGGCCTTGCGGACCGCTTCGCGGAAGCAGGCCTTGGCGGCAATTTCGAAGGTCAGCGCGTTGGAGTCGACGTCGTGATACGAGCCGTCCGTCAACGTGGCGCGGAAGTCCACCGTCGGATAGCCGGCGAGCACGCCGTCTTCCTTCTGCATCTTCAGGCCCTTTTCAACCGCCGGCACGAACTCGCGCGGTACTGAGCCGCCGACGGTTTCATCGACGAACTCAAAGCCCGCGCTGCGTTCCAGAGGCTCGAAGGTGATCCACACTTCGGCGAACTGGCCCGAACCGCCGGTCTGCTTCTTGTGGATGTATTGGTAGTCCAGCTTCTTGGTGAACGTCTCGCGGTAGGCCACCTGCGGCTCACCCATATTGCCTTCGACGCCGAACTCCGTGCGCATGCGATCCAGCGTCACTTCCAGATGCAGCTCGCCCATGCCGCGCAGGATGGTCTGGCTGGTTTCGCGGTCGGTTTCCAGATGCAGCGAAGGATCGGCTCGCACCATCTTGCCCAGCGCGTTGTTGAACTTCTCCTGCTCGCCCTTGTTCTTCGCGGTCACCGAGACGCTGATCACCGGGTCCGGGAAGCGCATGCGCTCCAGAACGACGGGATTGGCGGCATCGCACAAGGTGTCACCGGTTTCGGTGTCGGCGAGTGAGACCAGTGCGATGATGTCACCGGCGCGCGCCTCTTCCACTGGAATTGCTTCCTTGGCGAACATTTCCACCATGCGGCCGATCTTTTCGCGCTTGCCGCGCGTGGAGTTCTGTATCGAAGCGCCTTTGGCAAGCACGCCGGAATACACGCGGATGAACGTCAGCGCACCATAGGCATCGTTGATGACCTTGAACGCCAGCGCCGAGAACGGCTCATCATCCGAACAATTACGCTCACCGATAGGCTCGCCGTCGGCATCCACCGTCTTGATGGATTCAACGTCGGTGGGCGCGGGGAGATAGTCGACCACGGCGTCGAGCACCTGCTGCACACCCTTGTTCTTGTACGACGAGCCGCACAGTACCGGCGTGAAGGACGAATTCAGCGTTCCCTTGCGCAAGCATGCGCGCAGGGTATCGCCGGAGGGCACGGTGCCGTCCGTGAGGAAGGCCTCCATGGCGGCGTCGTCCTGCTCGAGGCAGGTGTCGACCAATTCGGTGCGATATTGCTGGATGGTGTCCAGAATCTTGCGATCCGAGGGCATCGTGATGTGCAGTTTGTCGGCAAGGTCCGGCGTCACCTCCAGTGTCTGCCACTGCGCGTCCTTGTCGTCCGAATCCCAGACCAACGCCTTCATCTCCACCAGATCGACCATGCCCTTGAAGTTATCCTCGGTGCCGATGGGAAGCTGCACGGGCAGCGGCCGCGCGCCCAGACGCTTTTTGATCATGTCGACGCAACGAAAGAAGTTCGCGCCGCTGCGATCCATCTTGTTCACGTAGCACATGCGCGGAACGCCGTAGTTATCGGCGAGTCGCCAGTTCGTTTCGGACTGGGGTTCGACGCCCGCAACGCCGTCGAACACGACGACAGCGCCATCGAGCACGCGCAGGCTGCGGTTTACTTCAATGGTGAAGTCGACGTGGCCCGGGGTGTCGATGACGTTGATCTTCTTGCCGCGCCAGAAAGTGGACACCGCCGCGCTCTGAATCGTGATGCCGCGCTTCTGTTCCTGCTCCAGATAGTCGGTCGTCGTCGAGGTCTTCAGATCCTTGGTATCGTGAATGTCGATGATCGTGTGCTTGCGCCCCGTGTAATACAGGATGCGCTCAGTCGTGGTCGTTTTGCCGGCGTCGACATGGGCGATGATGCCGATATTGCGAATATCGGAAAGGGGCGTTGTGCGGGGCATAATCTAATTCCGTTGCGATAAGTTTGGGCCAGGGTCGGCCATTCAGTGGCGGCTCGGTCCCTACGCGATATTTGGGCATCGCGTGTTCCTCTTGCTCTATGGCAAGCGCCGCTAGGCGCAGAGTTTGACAGGCCTTGCGCCGGGTGTCGAAAAAAAAGCGCGGTTTTCCTCTCGTCGGCGCGCCCCTGCAGCTTTAGCAAGCGCGCCTTGGGGGAAATTGTTAAACTCGGACCATCCCTTGAGATCACGCCCCCGGCCAACTCACGGTTTGTCGGGCAGCCTCATCCTCATCTCGATCAGGCTGCTCGAGAATCCTGCTTTTTCGTAGGCGCGCACTGCAGGCTGGTTGTCGGTGTAGACGTCGAGTACCAATTCCAGCACGCCTTGTCCACGGCACCATTGCATCAAATGTCCGAGTATCTGCTGGTTGACGCCCCGGCCGCGGAAAATGGGGTCAACAAACATCAACCCGAGATAGGCCTCCTCGCGGTGCCGCAGTCGAGGCTTGGTCTTCTCCAGTCTCGCCAGTCCGCAGCCGATGGGATTGGATTCACAGACCGCGAGAACCACCTCGACGGTCTCGTCAGACAGCATGGTCGTCAGGTCGTAGTAGTGGACCCCATCAGCACGCAATCTCGCGTCCATGGGTCGCTCAGCCTCGACAATCCCTTGCTCAAATGCTTGCAGGCAAGCGAGGTCCGCCGGCAGCGCTTTGCGAATGCTGATTGGCGCTGTCATAAAACGGAGGCCCCCAATGCTTGACGCTTTTGCGCAGGATTACTGATAGAAATCACTTGCAGTTACAATCTTAACTATCTGTTTTTATTGGCGGAAGCGGTGAGATTCGAACTCACGAACGGATTGCTCCGTTGCTAGTTTTCAAGACTAGTGCCTTCAACCGCTCGGCCACGCTTCCACTTTTTCTGAGCGCGCAATTATTGCATGAGCGAGATGATAAAATGCAGGTCCGTACCGTTCTGCCGTGGAGTGATGTGATGGAAAACATGCCCGACAAGAATCTGAACTTCCCAGGAGTCGGCGTCGACTCCCGAGCTGCCTTCATCACCCGAACCTATACCCATGTGGTGGGCGCCATCCTGGGCTTCGTCCTGGTCGAACTCGCCTTGTTCGAGTCCGGCCTTGCAGGCGCGGTCGCGCGCTGGATGTTCGGTTTCAATTGGATCCTGATCCTGGGCGCCTTCATGCTGACCGGATGGCTTGCGACCCGCACCGCCCGCACCAGCACGTCACTGGGGATGCAGTATTTCGCGCTGGCCGCGTATGTGGTTGCCGAGGCATTCATCTTCGTGCCGCTGCTGTACCTCGCGGACATGAAGGCACCGGGCACCATCGACAGCGCCGTGTTGGTCACGGTACTGGGCGCAGGCGGACTCATGTTCGTCGCGCATCGCACCCGCAAGGATTTCTCGTTCCTGCGCGCAGTCTTGATGTGGGGCGGCATTTTGGCGTTGGTCGCCATCATTGGCGGCGCCGTCTTTGGGTTTGCAATGGGCACCTGGTTCTCGGTGATCATGATCGGCTTCGCCGGTGCCGCGGTACTGTACGACACCTCCAACATCATTCATCACTATCCGGAAGACCGCTATGTCGCGGCAGCAATGGAACTGTTCGCCTCCATCGCGCTGATGTTCTGGTACGTGCTGCGTCTGTTGTCCAGCCGCAATTGAACGCGGCTGCAAGCGCGGCGGCAGGCCGGAGGCGCGTAAGCCTCAGCCTGCCCCCAGCTTTGCAATGCCGCCCATGTAGGGCAGCAACACCGCCGGGACTGCGACGCTGCCGTCGGCTTGTTGATAGTTTTCCAGGATCGCCACCAACGCGCGCCCGATCGCCACTCCTGACCCATTCAACGTGTGCACCAACTCCGGCTTGCCCGTCGCCGGATTGCGCCAGCGCGCCTGCATGCGCCGCGCTTGAAAGGACTCGCAATTGCTGCACGAGGAAATTTCGCGGTACTTCTGCTGACTCGGCAGCCACACTTCCAGGTCATAGGTCTTCGTACTACCAAAGCCCACATCCCCCGCGCACAGCGCCAGGACGCGGTACGGCAGCTCCAGCGCCTTGAGAATGGCCTCGGCATGTGCAGTGAGTTCCTCCAGCGCCGCATAAGACTTGTCGGGCCGCACAATGTGCACCAGCTCCACCTTGTCGAACTGATGTTGGCGAATCATGCCGCGAGTGTCCTTGCCCGCCGCGCCCGCTTCGGAGCGAAAACACGGTGTGTGCGCGGTGTATTTCAACGGCAGGACGTCGGGCGCCAGAATCTGATCGCGCACGAGATTGGTGACCGGCACTTCGGCAGTCGGGATCAGAAACAACGGGTGCTCGCCCTCGATGCCGAACAGATCCTGCTTGAATTTAGGCAGTTGCCCCGTGCCTGTAAGCGTTTGTTCGGTGACGAGATACGGCACGTACATTTCCTTGTAGCCGTGATCGCGCGTGTGGGTGTCCAGCATGAACTGGATCAGCGCTCGATGCAGTCGCGCCAGTGCGCCGCCCATCACCACGAAACGCGCGCCGGACAGACGGCCGGCGCTCTCAAAATCCATGCCCAGCGGTTCGCCCACGGCCACATGGTCCTTGGGCGAGAAGTCGAACGCGCGTGGTGTGCCCCAGCGACGCACTTCGACATTCGCATTCTCATCGCGGCCATCAGGCACCGACGGATGCAATAGATTCGGCAACCCCAGCTGCAGTTGCGACAATTCGCCTTGCAGCGCTTCCAGAGCGGCTTCCGCGCGCGCAAGTTCCGCACCCCAGCTGTCGGCCTGGGCCAGCAGCGGCGCGACATCTTCGCCTTTGGCTTTTGCCATGCCCACCGCTTTGGCCCCGGCATTACGTTGTGCCCGCAGGCGGTCAGAATCGATTTGCAGCTGCTTGCGCCGCTCTTCGATTTGCTCCACGTACGCCACATCCAGCACGAAGCCACGCCGTGCCAGATTGGCCACCGTGGCCTGCAAATCACCGCGTAAACATTTTGGATCGAGCACGTCCACCCTCTGACTGATACCTTTTAACCCCGCGCATGCTCCCAAACGTGCGGCAGCAATGCAAACCTGCGCTGCATCTTGGCGCCCGTCAACTGCGCTTGCGTGACTGAACTTCGCGGTCACGTGCTCGCCGCGCTTCCAATGCCTCGCCTATCTTAATCTCGAGCCCGCGCGGCGCCGGCACGTAATAGCGCTTGTCGGGTATGGCGTCAGGAAGGTAACGCTCGCCTGCGGCGTGGGCGCCCGGTTCGTCGTGCGCGTAGCGGTAGTCCTTGCCGTAACCGATGTCCTTCATGAGGCGGGTGGGCGCGTTGCGCAAATGCAGCGGCACTTCCAGCGACCCCAGCGATTGTGCGTCCTCGAGCGCCGCCTTGTACGCCGTGTACACCGCGTTGCTCTTGGCGGCGCAGGCGAGGAATACCACGGCTTGGGCGATCGCCAGTTCTCCTTCCGGGCTGCCGAGTCGCTCGTAGACAGCGCAGGCCTCGAGTGCGAGGGTCAGCGCGCGCGGATCCGCGTTGCCGATATCCTCACTGGCCATGCGCAGCACGCGGCGCGCCACGTACAGTGGATCGCAGCCACCGGCGAGCATCCGGCATAGCCAGTACAGCGCCGCATCCGGATCGTTGCCGCGCACCGATTTGTGAAGTGCGGAAATCTGATCGTAAAAGTGTTCGCCACCCTTGTCGAAGCGTACGTAGGTGGTGCTGATGACCGAACGCACCGTGGCAAGGTCCAGCCGTCGCTGTTCAGCGCCAAAGTCGGCGGCAGTTTCCAGCAGGTTCAGCAGCCGTCGTGCATCGCCGTCGGCGGCGGCGATCAGGAGTTCGCGCGCATCGTCATCCATCGTCAAGCCGGCCGCGCCGAGCCCGCGCGCCGAGTCTCGCAGCGCCCGATCGATCAGCGCGGACAGATCCTGTGCATTCAAGGATTTGAGCACGTAGACACGTGCCCGCGACAGCAACGCGTTGTTCACTTCGAAGGAAGGATTTTCAGTGGTCGCGCCGATGAACACCAACGTGCCGTCTTCGACGAAGGGCAGAAACGTATCCTGCTGCGCCTTGTTGAAGCGATGCACTTCGTCCAGAAACAGCACCGTGCCGTGGGTGGCGTGCACGGCGCGCGCCTGTTCGACGACGGCGCGAATATCCTTGATGCCGGCCATGACCGCCGACAACGTGACGAACTGCGCCTGAATCCCATGCGCAAACAGTCGCGCCAGCGTGGTCTTACCGGTTCCTGGCGGTCCCCACAGAATCATCGAATGCGGGCGGCCGGCGGCGATGGCTCGGCGCAAGGGTCCGCCCTCGCCTACCAGATGGGACTGGCCGACAAACTCTTCGATGGACTGCGGCCGCATGCGATCGGCCAGCGGACGATAGGCACCCTGCGCAGTGACACTCATCGATCAGCGCCGAGTCGGCAGAAGCGAGTCCGCCCAAACGCACCATTGGTCTGCGCCGGCGCGAGCAGCGACCATCGCAACCAGGACACCGACGGTGTCCGCCACAGCATCTTTGTAATCCATGGCGCGGGTGGTGGTGAACACGCCTTGCGCGACTTCGATGAGAGCGCCCAGCAACACCAGCCACAGCGCGAGCTTCCACCAACTGCTGCGCGGATACAGACCGCTGAACCACAGCGCCAAGCCGAAAAAGGCCAGCGCGTGCTCGGCCTTGTCGGGCAGCAGGCGGGCGATCGGCTCGATCTGCGGTGCCGGCATCAGACAGGTCACGACCACGAACAAGATCATGGCCCAGCCGCCGACCGCCCACCACCGGGGATGGCGCAGGCTGGACCTCATGGCTCGCCCGGCGCGCGTCCGATCACATCCACGCCGGCCGGAGGCGTGAAGATGAACAGATCCGCCGCCAGTGGTTGATTGCGTATCGCATGCGTGAACTCGATTCGCGTGACCTGATTGAGCTTATCGGCCAACAGCATCTGCACCAATTCACCCTTGCGAAAGCCGACGCGGGCAGCGAGAAAATCGCCGCCACTTTTCCTGGGGCGCAGCTGAAACCATTCCAGGCCGTCCGCACGGGGAAGCGTAGTGATGTCGAATTCTGCACTGACCGCAGCGTCCGAGGACAGCAGCATGGCCGGCGTACTGGCGAGAGTGGCATCCAATTCACGCACGTTGGCCTGCGCGAGGTCCTTGTCGTAGAACCACAGCTTTTTGCCGTCAGCGAGGACCATTTGTTCGCCTGGAGCGCTGTAGTCCCAGCGAAATCGGCCTGGCTTCTGCAAGTACAGATGTCCCGCGGCGCGGCGCGTGGTCTTGCCCTGGGCATCGTCGATGCTTTGTTCGAAGTCGGCCGACCAGGTCTTCAAACCGGACAGGTACTGGTCAACTTGCGAGGCCGGCGACGCCTGCACGCCGATGGATGCCAGCACGGCAATAATGACTGCCAGGATTCGCACGCTCAATCCTGGATCTGCGTAGGAATGAGAATCTCGCGAGCGCCGTTGGATTGCAGCGGGCCCACAAGGCCGGCCGCTTCCATCGTCTCGACCAGCCGCGCTGCGCGGTTGTAGCCGATCTTCAAGCGGCGTTGCACGCCAGAAATCGACGCCTTGCGCGTCTCCACCACGATGCGCACGGCTTCATCGTAGAGCGGATCCTGTTCGCCGCCGCCATCGCCCCCCTCTGCGTCTTCCTCATCGGAGGGAAATCCAGGAATGATGGATTTGGGACCCGTGATGATCTCGGCGATATAGGTCGGCGGCGCACCCTTTTTCAAGCCGGCCACGACGCGATGCACTTCCTGGTCGGAGACAAAAGCGCCGTGCACTCGATTCGGAATCGAGGTTCCGGGCGGCAGGTACAACATGTCGCCGTGACCGAGCAGTGACTCGGCACCGCTTTGATCCAGGATGGTTCGAGAATCCACCTTGGCGGACACCTGAAAGGCAATGCGCGAGGGAATGTTGGCCTTGATCAATCCGGTGATGACGTCCACCGACGGACGCTGCGTGGCGAGAATCAGGTGAATGCCCGAGGCGCGTGCCTTCTGTGCAAGCCGTGCAATGAGTTCCTCGACCTTCTTGCCGACGATCATCATTAAATCGGCCAACTCATCGATGATCACCACCACAAAGGGCAACGTGGTGAGATCTGGAATGTCCTCCGCCACCACGCCGGGCACGCCCTGCGCGATCTTCTGCATCAGGATCGGATCCTTGATCGGCTTGCCTGCCTCGATGGCATCCTTGACCTTGCGATTAAAGCCGCCGATGTTGCGCACGCCGAGCATGGACATGAGCTGGTAACGACGTTCCATTTCCGCCACCGACCAGCGCAATGCGTTGGCCGCATGTTTCATATCGGTGACGACCGGCGCCAGCAGATGCGGGATGCCTTCGTACACCGACAACTCGAGCATCTTCGGATCGATCATGATCATACGCACGTGTTCGGGCGTGGCTTTGTAGATGAGGCTCAAGATCATGGCGTTGATGCCCACGGATTTACCCGAGCCGGTGGTGCCGGCGATGAGCAGATGCGGCATGCGCGCAAGATCCGCGACGACCGGCACGCCGCCGATGTCCTTGCCCAGCGCAAGCGCCAGCGGCGAGGCGACGTCGTCGTAGGGTTTGGACTTGATGATTTCGCCCAGCGTCACGATCTCCCGCTTTTCGTTGGGAATTTCCAATCCCACCACCGACTTGCCGGGAATGACCTCAACCACTCGCACGCTGATGGCCGACAACTCGCGCGCCAGATCCTTGGACAGATTGCTGATCTGATTGACCTTGACGCCCGGCGCCGGACGCAACTCGAATCGCGTCACCACCGGACCCGGTTGCACCGCGACTACTTCCGCCTCGACACCGAAATTGCGCAGCTTGAGTTCGACCAGCCGCGACATCGCCTCGAGCGCCTCGTTCGAATAGGAGGATTCGCGCGGACCCGGCTCATCCAGCAACGACAAGGCCGGTAACTCGCTGGATTTCGGCGCATCGAACAGCGGCACCTGCCGCTCGCGCTCGACGCGTTCGCTTTTCTCGGGCACCGGCGCAGCCGGTTCGATGCGCGGTGGCGGCCGCGCGGCGACCTTCTTCTGCTCCTCGCGCACCACGCCTTGTCGCGCTTGTTTGCGCACCTGACCTGCCGAGAGTTCGCGCCGTTGACTCCATTTCTTCTGTGCCCATTCGATGCTCTTGAGCACCCACGCGCCAACCTTGTCCATGATTTCAAACCAGGACACGCCGAGGGACAGCGCGACGCCGGCCAACCACAATCCCAATAGCAGCAGCGTCGCACCCAAAAAGCTCAAGCCGTGCGCACTGCCATTGCCGGTGAGTTCACCGACCACGCCGCCGGCGCTGTTGGGAAATGACGAGCCATCCCAATGCAATGTCGCCAGACCGCAACTGGTCAGGAGCGTGAGGATGAATCCGCCCGCGCGCAATGTAGCGCTGAGGCGCGATTTGGACTCAGGCAACGTCTGCTCTTGGTGAATGAACCAGCCTGCAAATCCGAGCATCAAGGGAAACAGATAGGCCGGGCGGCCGAACAAAAAGAAGAAAAAGCCCGCCAGCCACGCGCCTACCGGACCGATCCAATTGCCCATGGGACCCGGTTCGCCGGTATCGGCAAAACCCGGGTCGTGTGGGTGATAGGAGAGCAGCGCGAGCAGCAGAATCAAGGCCAGCGCACCCAGCACCCACAGAGTGCCTTCGCGCAAGGAACGCGCCACCGCAGCCGAGATTTTCGGCTTGCGCTTCGCTTTGCTGCTTTCAGTGGATTCTGCCAACGAATAGTCCTTTCCCGCGCCGGCATATTTACTTACCATGAGCCCGCGGTCCTTAATTTGAGAGTGAAAAATTATACATGAGCGTTGCCCGTCACAGCCGGCTTGTCATCCTGGGCTCCGGTCCCGCCGGTTACAGCGCCGCCGTGTACGCCGCCCGCGCAAACCGCAATCCGCTCCTTATCACGGGGCTCGAGCAGGGCGGACAGCTCATGACGACGACGGATGTGGACAACTGGCCGGGCGATGTGCACGGTTTGCAGGGCCCGGCGCTGATGGAGCGCATGCGCGAGCATGCGGCACGCTTCAACACGGAAATCGTGGTGGATCATATCAATCAAGTCGACCTGCGGCATCGACCCTTTCGTATAGCCGGCGACAACGGCGAATACACCTGCGATGCGCTGATCATCGCCACGGGCGCCTCCGCCAAATACCTCGGCCTCCCCTCCGAAGAGCAGTTTCGCGGCAAGGGCGTGTCCGCTTGTGCGACCTGTGACGGGTTCTTCTACCGCGGCAAGCAGGTGGCCGTGGTCGGCGGTGGCAATACGGCCGTCGAGGAAACCTTGTACTTGAGCAATATCGCTGCGCACGTGACCCTGATTCATCGGCGCGACAAGCTGCGCGCGGAGAAAATTCTGCAGGACCGCCTGTTTGCATTGGAGCACAGCGGCAAGGCGAGCCTGGTCTGGAACCACGCGGTGGAAGAGATTCTCGGCGATGACACGGGAGTCAATGGCGTGCGCATCAAGAGCCTGCCGGGTGCAAAAATGCGCGACATCGCGCTCGACGGCGTATTCATCGCGGTCGGCCACCAGCCGAACACGCAGCTGTTTGAGCAACAGCTGCAGATGCGCGGCGGCTACATCCAGGTCAAGGGCGGCAGCGACGGCGATGCCACCGCAACCAGCATTCCCGGCGTGTTCGCAGCAGGCGATGTCGCGGACCACATCTACCGGCAGGCCGTCACCTCGGCCGGCACCGGTTGCATGGCGGCGCTCGACGCCGACAAGTACCTTGAGCGCCAAGACGCAGACTCTCACCGCGCAGTTTCTCAACAGCATCGCTGACATCGATGCGGTGCAATGGAACGCGCTGGCCGGCGGCGCTCAACCATTCCTGCGCCATGAATTTCTGCTCGCCATGGAAAGCACCGGCTGCGCGGTGCCGGCCACCGGATGGACAGCGCGGCATGTCGTACTGCGCGATGCACGGCAGCAAGCCCTCGCCGCCCTGCCGCTGTACGAAAAAACGCATTCGCAAGGCGAGTTCGTGTTCGACTTTTCATGGGCCAATGCCTATCACCAACGGCGGCTCGACTATTATCCCAAGCTTCTGAGCGCCATTCCGTTCACGCCGGTGGGCGGCAGCCGGTTGCTGATTGCCGATGGCTCCGCGCGAGCGCCGCTCGAGGCGGCCCTCATATCAGTGGTGCGCGAACTCGTGCAGCGCGAGAACTTCTCCTCCTGGCATGTCCTGTTTCCCAACCAAGCGCAAGCGGACAGCCTGCAACAGGCGGGGCTGATCCAGCGCCGTGATTGTCAATTCCATTGGCACAATGCCGGCTACGGCAACTTCGATGATTTCCTGGCGGGCTTCACGGCAGAGAAACGCAAAAAAGCGAAACGAGAACGGCGTCGCGTCGCGGAAGCCGGCATCGTCTTCGATACTCTGGCCGGTGGCGACGTGGACGCGGCGTTGTGGAATGTGCTGTACGGTTTCTACGCCGACACCTTTCACCGGCACGGCCATCGGCCTTATCTGAATCTGAATTTTTTCAAGCGCATTGCCGCTGTCATGCCCGACAACCTGATGCTTAAAGTGGCGCGAATCGGCGCCGATCCGATCGCGGTCGCCATTTTTTTCCAGGATAATGACACGTTGTATGGACGCTACTGGGGCGCCGGCGGCAATTACCACAGCCTGCATTTTGAGACCTGCTATTATCAAGGAATCGACTACTGCATTCAGCGCGGTCTGCGCCACTTCGAGCCGGGTACGCAGGGTGAGCACAAGGTGCCGCGCGGATTCGTACCCTCGTTAACCTCCTCCTCGCATTTCATTGCCCACCCGGGATTCGATGCCGCCATTCGCGACTTCGCAGCGCGCGAAGCCCAGGCCGTTGACGCGTACGCGCAGGGCATCAACGACCATCTGCCTTTTCATCGCGAACAGAGCACAGACTTGAAGCTGTCGGATTCTTAAGAGTTCGGTGCAACGATGTCGCGGCTGAGCTGGTTGAGCGAAAACGATGACCCGGAATGGTTTCCGGAACCGGAACTGGCGCTGCACGAGCCGCAAGGGTTATTGGCGGCGGGCGGGGACCTGTCGCCACGACGACTGCTGGCAGCCTACGCGCGCGGCATCTTTCCCTGGTATTCGGATGCGCAACCGATTCTGTGGTGGTCTCCTGACCCACGCATGGTGTTATTTCCACCACAATTCAAGTGCGCCCGAAGCCTGCAGAAAACCATCCGCAACGGGCCCTACCAGACCGTCATCGACCGGGACTTTGCCGCGACCATCCGCGCCTGTTCGCAGCCGCGGCGCTCGGGTCCCGGCACCTGGTTGAATCCGGAAATGATCCTCGCCTACGAGCGCCTGCACGCACTCGGGTACGCGCATTCGATTGAAACCTACCACGGCCCGGCGCTGGTCGGCGGGCTGTACGGCGTGCATCTCGGATCGGTATTTTTCGGCGAATCCATGTTCAGCCTGGAGCGCGATGCGTCCAAGGTGGCCCTTGCCCGGCTGGTTCAGGAATGTGAAGCAAGGGGTATCCGGATGATCGACTGTCAGGTCGCGAGTCCGCATTTGGAGAGCCTCGGCGCCCACGACCTCCCGCGCCGTGAGTTTATGGCGCATTTGCGCGACTGGGCGCACCCTATGCCTGCCAAATGGGCTTAAATTGCTAAACCTAAGCCGTTTATGCACAATGCGCGCGGTCGCGTCGATACCACAAGGATACATGTCGAAAGAAGAGGCAATTCAGTTCGAGGGCGAAGTCGTGGAAACACTGCCCAACACCACTTTCCGGGTCAAACTCAAGACCGGTCACGTCGTGACTGCGCATATTTCAGGCAAGATGCGTAAGAACTACATCCGCATTCTGACGGGCGACCAAGTCACCGTCGAAATGACTCCCTACGATCTGAGCAAAGGCCGCATCATCTACCGCGGCCGGTAGCTCGATTTACCCTTGCGCCGGCGACAACAACGCCGGCTCGTCCGTCGCCGCACTCGTCACGAGTTTCAACTCGTCGCCCTTGTCGTTAAGGGTGACCTCGACGTGACCGCCATTCACCAGCTTGCCGAACAATAGCTCTTCGGCCAGGGGCCGCTTGATGAACTCCTGAATGACCCGCGCCATCGGGCGAGCGCCCATCTTCGGATCGTAGCCTCGCTTGGCGATCCAGGCTCGCGCCGCCTCGTCGACCGACAGCGAGACGCGCTTTTGCTCCAACTGCGCCTCGGCCTCGACCAGCAATTTGTCCACGACCCGCTCGATGGTGGGCGAGTCCAACGCAGCGAACTGGATGATGGCATCGAGGCGATTGCGAAATTCGGGCGAAAACAGCCGACGAATGGCCTCCATTCCGTCCGAGGTATTGTCGGAGGGCATGAAGCCGATACTTGCCCGGCTCATCTCCTTGGTGCCTTCGTTGGTGGTCATCACCAGAATCACATGCCGAAAATCCGCTTTGCGGCCGTTGTTGTCCGTGAGCGTGCCGTGGTCCATGACCTGCAGCAACAAATCGAAGACATGGTTATGCGCTTTTTCGATTTCATCGAGCAGCAGTACGCAGTGAGGATGCTTGGAAATTGCTTCCGTCAACAAACCACCCTGATCGAAGCCGACATAGCCTGGAGGCGCACCGATCAGCCGTGAGACGGTATGACCTTCCTTGTACTCGGACATATCGAAGCGCACGAACTCCACGCCCATCGCCAACGCCAGCTGTCGCGTGACTTCGGTCTTGCCGACGCCGGTCGGACCTGCAAACAGGAACGAGCCCACCGGCTTGCGCTGATCACCCAGCCCGGAGCGGGACATTTTGATGGAGGCGGACAGCGCCTCGATCGCCTTGTCCTGTCCGAAAATCGTCAGCTTTAAATTGCGCTCCAGGTTCTTGAGCACATCACGGTCGGAAGTTGACACGCTCTTCGGAGGGATGCGTGCAATACGCGCGACGACGTTTTCGATGTGCGAAACGGTGACGGTGGAGCCGCGCTCCTCGACCGGTTTCAGGCGCAGGTTCGCGCCGGCTTCATCGACCACATCGATGGCCTTGTCGGGCATGTGACGATCGTTGATGTGTCGCGCAGCCAGTTCAGCCGCAGCGCGCAGCGCGTCATCTTCATACTTGATGCCGTGATGCTCTTCGAAGCGGGACTTCAGGCCACGAAGGATGTCGATGGTATCGCTCACCGACGGTTCGACGATGTCGATTTTCTGGAAGCGCCGCGCCAGCGCGTGGTCCTTTTCGAAAATGCCGCGGTACTCGTTGTAGGTGGTCGAACCGATGCAGCGCAGTTCGCCATTCGCCAGCGCCGGCTTGATGAGGTTGGAGGCATCCATGACGCCACCGGAGGCGGCACCCGCGCCGATCACGGTATGAATTTCATCGATGAACAGGATGGCGCCGGGTTGCTTCTTGACCTCCGACAACACTGCTTTGAGGCGCTTCTCAAAATCGCCGCGGTACTTGGTGCCAGCGACCAGCGAGCCCATGTCGAGCGCGTAAATGGTGGCGTCCGACAGCACGTCGGGCACATTGCCCTCGACGATCATGCGCGCCAGACCTTCGGCGATCGCGGTCTTGCCGACCCCGGCCTCGCCCACATACAGCGGGTTGTTCTTGCGGCGGCGGCACAGGATCTCGATGGTGCGCTCCACTTCGAGCTTGCGCCCGATGAGGGGGTCGATCTTGCCCAGGCGCGCGGATTCGTTGAGATTGGTGGCGTACTTCTCCAATGCCGTGCCGCCGGAGTCGCCATCGCGCTCCGCTTCGGCGGCAGGTCCCGCACCCTCGTCGCGCTCGGACCGCTCCTCACCGCCGGACTTGGACAGCCCGTGCGCTATGAAGTTGACCACATCCAGCCGCGACAGGTCCTGCATGCTCAGCAGATAGGCGGCGTGGGATTGCTTTTCACTGAAAATGGCGACCAGCACATTGGCGACGGTGACTTCCTTCTTGCCGCTGGATTGCACGTGGAAGACAGCGCGCTGCAGCACCCGTTGGAACCCCAGGGTGGGCTGCACGTCGCGATCCTCCCCCGTGGGCAGGCGCGGGGTGGTCTGCTCGATGAATTGCTTCAACTCATGCTTGAGCTTGGCGATATCGCCGCCACAGGCCTTGAGGATCTCGCGAACCTTGGGCGTGTCCACGATCGCGAGCAGCAGATGCTCGACGGTCATGAATTCATGCCGCGCCTCGCGGGCACCCTGGAAGGCGTCATTCAAGCAGTACTCTAATTCTTGACTTAGCACGGTTCAGGCCTCTTCTAACGTCGCCATCAATGGGTGCTGATGCTGTCGAGCATACGCCAGCACATGCGCCACCTTCGTTTCTGCAATTTCGTAGGTGAAAACTCCGCAAACGCCCTTGCCCTTGGTATGCACCTCCAGCATAACCCGGGTTGCCTTGGTTCTATCCATGGAAAAGAAGCGCTGCAGGATGTCGACCACGAACTCCATGGGAGTGTAGTCGTCGTTGATCAAAACGACCTGGTACAACGGCGGCCGCTTGAGCTTCGGCGCCGCTTCTTCGACCACCAGCCCTGTTCCGTCCTTGCCGCGTTCAATGTCGCTCATGCTGCTATGTTTATAGGGCGCGTATCGGCACTTTACAAGACGCCCGCTGCGATTGGAGCTGCCGGAAGACGACTGTCGCCAATCGGTGTCACTTTACTTTAACAAGCAAAAACAATTGCTTGAGCGCACTGGGGACAACCCCGTATCATTGGCGCTGAACTTTCCATTTTCGTAGGCAAACAACGACATGCTTTCGTTCCGCTGGCGTATCGCGCACGATGGTTGAAGCATGCTCGACGCGCGGTTCCAAAACTTGCTTTTGAAAGGTGCGGCCAACAGTCCCTGGTTGGCCTCGATGCTATTGGCCTCGCTGATCGCGGTGGAACTGGCACGCATGGCCATCGGGGCCTTCGGCTCAAGCCCGCTGCAGACCCCGCAGCCTGATGCTGCGCGCCGAACCGTCGCGACTCAACCGCCGGTGGACATTCAAAAGGTCGTCGCAGCGCATCTGTTTGGTGTGGCCACTGCCGATTCCACTGCCACCGACCCTGCGAACGCACCGGCCTCGACTGCCAATCTGGTGCTGGCCGGCACCATTGCAACCCAGGACCCCAAACACGGCGTGGCCATCATCAGCGACGGCGGCGGGCCCTCCAAGGTGTATTCGGTCGGCGACGGCGTCGGCGGAGCCACTGTCAATGCGGTGTATTTGGACCGCGTGCTGCTCGACCGCGGCGGCAGCCTTGAAGCGCTGGTGCTGCCGCGACTGCTGGAAGGCGCGCAGCAGGCGGCGGGACCGGCAGCGCGACGCAGCGGCGTGTTCGGCGGCGAATCCAAGGTGCTCAGCGCTACGGAGAACCTGCGCCGCAAAGTGCAGTCGGACCCGGGGATATTGAACGAAATCATGCGCACCGTGCCCTCGTATGACAACAAGGCCGGCAAGTTGCGAGGCTTTCGTGCCTACCCGGGCCACAATCGCATGATTTTCGCGAAGCTGGGCTTGAGGCCCGGCGACTTGGTGACCGCCATCAATGGAACCCCGCTGGACGACCCGCAGCGCAGTCAGGAAGTCATCAACACCATCCAGAGTTCCGAACATGCGACCGTCACCATCGAGCGCGCCGGTCAACGCCAGGACATCACGCTGAATGTCGCAAATGTGGCGCAAGCTGCATCCAAAGATCTTGAAATAGATTCCAATACCCCAGCGCCGGGCAACGCACCGCCGCCCGTGCCCGATGACAACGCAAACGACTAGCCAACGAGTCTCATCAATGCTCAGATCAAATAACAAGACCCGCAACACCCGCCGAGCCGTTCTGGGGGTGATGCTGCTGACGGCGATCGGGTTTGTGCCCGTCGCGATGGCCCCCGCGGCCTTTGCCCAGGAACAGGCCACGATCACGCCCAATTACAAGGACGCCGATTTAAGCCAGATCATCCAGGCGGTCAGCGAAGTCACCGGCAAAAATTTCATCATCGACCCGCGGGTGAACGCCAAGGTCACCATGCTCTCCGCCACGCCGATGTCGCCGGCAGCGTTCTATGAGGCCTTCCTGTCGGTGTTGCAGGTGTACGGCTATGTGGCGGTGCCCACCGGCAAGGTGATCAAGATCGTGCCCAACACCGATGCTCGGCAGCTACCGTCCAACGATCTGCCCAACAGCGTCAGTTCGACCTCCGATGAGATCGTCACGCAGATCATCACCATGAAAAACGTGAATGCAGCGCAATTGGTGCCGCTGCTACGCCCGCTGATTCCCCAGTACGGCCATCTGGCCGCGTACCCGGGCGGCAACATGTTGATCATCTCGGACCGCGCCAACAACGTGAGCCGCATCGTGCGCATCATTCGCCGCATGGACGAAAGCGGAGATGACCCGGTCGACGTGGTGCTGCTGCAGAACGCCAGCGCCAATGAAATCGTGCGCATCGTCAATCAACTCTACCAGGGCGCAGGCGCCGAGGGTGGCGCCAGCCTGGTCAAGATGGTGGCGGACGAACGTACCAACAGCATTCTGATCAGCGGCGAGAAGGCGCAGCGCCTGCGGCTCAAAGCACTGATCATCAATCTGGACACGCCGCTGGAGTCCGGTGGCGACACGCAGGTCCGCTACCTGCGCTATGCGGATGCAGAAAAAATTGCCGAGAAACTGAAGGGTCAAGCGACAGCAACCGCCAAGGCGCAGGCCGGCGGCGCCACCGGTGGCGGCCAGGGCAGCTCCAACGTCGACGCCAGCGTCACCATCTGGGCCGATGCACCCACCAATTCGCTGATCATGACGGCGCCGCCGAAAATCATGAAGTCGCTGATGTCGGTGATCGACAAGCTCGACATCCGCCGGCTCCAGGTGGAGGTCGAGGCCATCATCGTTGAAGTCGATGCCAACAAGAGTTCCAATCTCGGTGTGCAGTGGGCCGTGTACGGACAGGGCAACCCGGCCATACCGGGTGCCGTTTCCAATCTTCCGAATAACGGCGGCGCCAGCATCATCGATTTGATTGCCGCGGCGGCCAGCGGTGCAACCAGTAGCATCACCAGCTCTGCCCTGGGCCAGGGGGCGACAGTCGCCATTGGGAGATACAACAAGAATAGCGGCACCAACTTCGCCGCCATCCTGCAGGCGCTACGCAGCGATGGCACCAGCAACATCATCTCCACGCCTTCCATCGTCACCATGGACAATCAGGAAGCCGAGGTGAAGGTGACGCAGGAAGTACCATTGATCACCGGTTCTTATGCGAACACCGGAACCGGTGGCGGTACCAACGGCTCGGTCAATCCGTTCCAGACCATTCAACGGCAGGAACTGGGCACCATCCTCAAGGTCACCCCGCAAATCAATCGGGGCGACTCGGTCATGCTCAAGATCGAGCAGGAAGATTCCTCGCCCGGCGCGAAGCTGACCAATTCAGCCGATATCTCCACCAACAAGCGCTCCATCAAAACCACGGTACTGATTGAGGACGGCGGCATCGTCGTGCTGGGCGGGTTGATTTCCGACACCGTCACGGAAAGCGAATCGCGGGTGCCCTTCCTCGGCAAGATTCCACTGTTGGGCAATTTGTTCAAAGCGCGCGGCGGGTCCCGTCAGAAGAAGAACCTGATGGTGTTCATCCGGCCGAAGATTTTGCGCGACGACGCCGACACCGCCATTGCCACCGGCGACAAGTACAATTTCATGCGCGAACAGCAGGGCAAACAAGGCAAGAGCATCACGTTGCTACCCGGTGAACGCCAGCCCGTGCTGCCCGTGCTGCCGCCGCCCCCCACGCCGGTCGCGCCGGCAACGCAGGAGCGGGCCAAGGACGCAGCGCCGGAGGAGCCGAAGGACTTCACGCCGAGCAAGAAACCGTGAACGCGTCGTTACAGGAACCCGTCGAGCGCAAACTCTCCTTCCCGTTTGCCAAACGTCACGGCGTGCTGGTCCGCGGTTGCGCGGACGGTCTCGCCGATGTGGTGTGCCGGGTCGGCGTGAGCGCGCAGAGCTTGGCCGAAGTGCGCCGCTTCATCGGCATGCCGCTGAAAGTCACCCGCGTCCCCGTTGCCGAATTCGACAGCCTGCTGCGCATCGCCTACGAGGCAGGGTCCGGTGTGGCCATGCAGATGCTCGAAGGCTTGGACGACAACACCGACCTTGCGCATCTCGCCGAAGGCATTCCCGAGACCTCGGATCTGCTCGAGAGCGATGACGAAGCGCCGATCATTCGCCTGATCAACGCGCTGCTCACGCAGGCAGTGAAGGAAAACGGTTCGGACATCCACATCGAGCCCTACGAAAACCGCCTGGTCATCCGTTTCCGCGTCGATGGCGTGCTGCGTGAAGTGCTGCAGACCAAACGCGCCGTGGCGCCGCTGGTCGTGTCGCGCATCAAGGTCATGTCCAAGCTCGATATCGCGGAACGGCGGCTGCCGCAGGACGGTCGAATTTCATTGCGCATCGCAGGCCGTGCGGTTGACGTGCGCGTCTCCACCCTGCCCTCCGGCCACGGTGAACGCGTGGTGCTGCGCTTGCTGGACAAGCAGGCGGGACGACTCGAGTTGGAAGCCTTGGGAATGGATCCGCGCACGCGCGAGACCATGGATGAAATCATCCACAAACCGCATGGCATCATCCTGGTCACCGGCCCGACGGGTTCGGGCAAGACGACCACGCTGTATGCGGCACTGGAACGCATCAACGACAACACCCGCAACATCATGACGGTCGAGGATCCGATCGAGTACTACATCGACGGCATCGGCCAGACGCAGGTCAACACCAAGGTCGAAATGACCTTCGCACGCGGCTTGCGGGCGATTCTGCGACAGGACCCCGACGTGGTGATGGTCGGCGAAATACGCGATCTGGAAACGGCTCAGATCGCCGTACAGGCGAGCTTGACGGGGCACCTGGTGCTATCCACCCTGCACACGAACACGGCCGTGGGCGCTGTTACGCGCCTCCGCGACATGGGTATCGAACCTTTTCTGTTATCCTCCAGTCTCATCGGCGTGCTGGCGCAGCGCCTGGTGCGTGAGCTCAACCCCGACACCAAGCAGGCCTTTACCGCCGGCGAGTATGAGCGCCGGCTGTTGAATTTGGGACCCAACGAACCACCGGTCACGCTGTACCGGCCCAGCGCCGAACCAGGCAGCGGCTATCGCGGCCGTTCCGGCATCTACGAACTGATCGCCGTGGACGACCATATGCGCACCATGATTCACGACGGTTCCGCCGAACAGGAACTGGAGCGCTACGCGCGCACCGCCAGTCCGAGCATCCGCGACGACGGCCGCGCCAAGGTGCTCGCGGGCGAAACCACCTTGGAAGAGTTGTTGCGCGTCACACGTGAAGATTAACTTGCGCTAATGGGTGCATTTGAATACACGGCGCTGGATGCCAGCGGCAAGGAACGCAAGGGGCTGATCGAGGGCGACACCGCCAAGCACGTGCGCCAATTGCTGCGCGACCGGCAGCTGCTGCCCGTCGATGTGCATGAGGCCGCCGCCAAGGAAGCCAAGCGCGGCCGCTCCCGCTCGATATTCTCGCGCGGTGTTTCCACGCTCGACCTCGCCATGGTGACGCGACAGCTCGCCACCTTGTTGCGCTCCGGTCTGCCGCTGGAGGAGACGCTGGCGGCGGTCGCCGAACAAACCGAGAAGCCACGCATTCAAAGCATCATCCTGGGTGTGCGCAGCAAGGTGGTCGAGGGCCATCCGCTGGCCGACGGCTTGAAGGAGTTTCCGCAGGCGTTTCCGGAAATCTACTGTGCGACCGTGTCAGCGGGCGAGCAATCCGGCCGACTCGACGATGTGCTGGAGCGACTGTCGGACTACACGGAATCGCGTCAGGTGATCCGTCAGCAAGTCACCAATGCGCTGGTCTATCCGATCGTGTTGGTGGTCCTGTCGCTGGCCATCGTGTCGTTTCTGCTCGCCTATGTCGTCCCTCAGGTGGTCGCCGTGTTCGAATCCAGCAATCAGGTGCTCCCCCTGGCAACGCGCATTCTGATCGCGATGAGTGATGGCGTGCGCAATTACTGGTACTACGGCATCGCAGTGATGGCAGCGGCGACCTGGTTCTTCCTGCGCTGGCTGAAGGCGCCGGCGGCGCAAATGCAGTTCGACACCTTTCTGCTGCGGGTGCCGCTGGTGGGCAAAGTCATCCGCGGCCTGAACACCGCCCGATTTGCGCGCACCCTGAGCATCCTGACCGCAAGCGCCGTGCCGGTGCTGGAGGCGCTGCGGATATCGGCAGAAGTCGTGACCAATCAACCGATGCGGCAGGCGGTCAGCGATGCGGCACTGCGAGTCCGCGAAGGCGCGCCGATCGGACGCTCCCTGGCGGCGAAGAAGATTTTCCCGCCGATGATGATCCATTTGATTTCCAGCGGCGAAAGCAGCGGTGAGTTGGAGAAGATGCTGGAGCGCGCCGCCACCAATCAGGAACGCGAGATGGACGGGCTGCTGTCGACCATGACCAATCTGCTCGGACCGTTGATGATCGTGTTCATGGGGTCCATCGTCATGTTCATCGTCATCGCTCTGTTGCTGCCGATTTTCCAGCTGAACGATTTGGTTCGCTAAGAAGGTTGAACCGCCCTATTGCACATCCGCCAATCTTTCGTTTATAACGCCGCGAATACGCCATCGGGCATACGAAGAGCGCGCACGTTGATGAACGAGAAAGGCGACGCGGAAGAGTTTGACGAGGAAGAAGCGGAAGAGTCGGTCGCCGACGGCGACGACGCGGACCTCGATCATTTGATTCGCGACGTCGAGAAACAGCGCCGCAAGGCCGCCAAAGGCCAGGAGCCGCACTGGCGGCGTCTGGAGCGCGTCATGGAAGAAAAGCGCACCGCGGAGCTGCTAAGTGATTTTGAGGACTATGACATCGGCGACTCGAGCCCCGATGCGTTAATCGGCGCGACCAAAGCCGCCAAGAACAGTCGCAAACGGCCCCGTTCGGCCTGATCGCCCTCGCAGCGCGTACGAACCTAACGTCGCTACGCGGCTTCGACGTGCTTCCCGCGGCGAAGGACTCCCACGACCACCCCTTCGATGATCATCGGTTCGGCCTTCAAGTCGACCCGGATGGGCTGGAAGTCGGCATTCTCCGGCATGAGCCAGACGATGGCGCCTTCCTGCTTGTAACGTTTGACCGTGACCTCGTTCTCCAGACGTGCCACCACGATCTGGCGGTTGCGCACTTCCGGGGTGCGATGCACCGCCACCAGGTCGCCGTCAAGGATGCCGGCGTTCTTCATGCTCATGCCCTGCACTTTGAGCAGGTAATGCGGCCGCGGCTGAAACAATTCTGGGTCGATCTGATAGCGGGACTCGATGTGCTCTTCAGCCAGAATCGGCCGCCCCGCCGCCACGCGGCCGATCAGCGGCAGGCCGAGCTGTTCACGCAAAATGTCTTTGAGCTGAATGCCGCGAGAGGCGCCGGGGATGAGGTCGATGACCCCCTTGCGCTGTAGCGCCCGCAAATGTTCTTCGGCCGCATTGGGCGACCGGAAACCCAGCGTACGCGCGATTTCTGCGCGCGTCGGCGGCATGCCGCTTTCACTGATGGCGTCCTGGATGAGTCGGAGAATCTGCGTCTGGCGGGGCGTGAGATCTGACATGTCTGTGCCTGTATAAAAATCCACCTACTGAGAGTATATACAGTCCCGTGGATTAGGCAAGTATCGACAAACTCAAGCGCCGGCGGTATTGCCGCCGGCGCTTTGCCTTTTTAGATCATCAATGTCGGTACGTGACGGTGAGGCCAATAGTGCGCGGACGAAAGCCGCCCTGATCGAACTGGATCGCTGACGGATCACTCGAATCCAAATATCCCGATTGCGAATGCACGTATTGAGTTGGAGTCTGCTTGTTGAACACATTGTCGACAAATGCTGCGATATTCCAATCCTCGCGCGTAAAGCCGGCACGCAATGAGACGAACTCCGTCTTTGGCAGTCGGAATGCAAACTCATCGAACTGCGCATTATTCAGGGAATTTTGATTCGGCAAAAGTTTGTTGTTGCGGCTGGCATATTCGTAATCGACCCGCGCATACCACTGCTGGCCAAATGCGTTGAAGTCATACTGCGTACCTACCGCCACTGTCCACGGTGCACCACCAACAGTGTCGCCATCCGTGGTGTATTGATTGCGGACAAGGGGCGAGCCATCGCCCGGATCAGTGAGCGTGTACAGACCCTTATACCGAGCTTGCGTGAAGCCGATTGAGGTTTCTGCTCTCCAGTTGTCAGTGATCACGATATCGGCCTGGAGGTCGAATCCCTTGACTGTCGCTTCGCCCAGATTCTTGATCGAGGAGATCTGGCACTGCGGGTCAACGAAAGTCTGCTGGATATTCGTCCATTTGATGAAGTATGCGCTGCTTGAAAGCCGGATCCGGTCGGCAAGTCGATTCTTGGCGCCAATCTCATAGCTCTTTAGCGAATCGGAACTATATGCACCGGACGACGGGAACTGGCACCCGGCGTTAGTCGGCAGCGGTGGGTTCGCCCCACCTACGCGAAAGCCTTTCGCGTAGGTCGCGTAGAATAGATTTTTCGGATCGTACTGGAATGACAGACCCAATTTAGGCGTGAATGGTTTTTCGCTTTGGTTACCTGCCGAGTCCAGCGGACCGCCGTTCTGCGCGCCGTCGGAATGACCGACAAAATCAAAACTGGTCTTGGAGTAGCGCGCACCCGCCGTCACCTTCAAGCGATCGGTGATGGCGAAGCTGCCCTCGCCGAACAGAGCGTACTGCCGATCATGCGAGACCAGATCGTTGATGTAGGAATCCTGGTTCGGTCCGTACAGGCTGGGTCGAGTCGGGTCCAGCCCATACACGTCGATGTCACTCAAACCGAAGATCGCCTGAAACAACTGCGCTTCCATCGGATCCATGATTTCCTCGGTGCTCCGCTGCCGGTTTAATGACAGGAACAAACCACCCGTCCAATTGAAGCGTGAGTCCGGATCATTCGACTGCAGACGGAATTCCTGCGTGATGTTTTCCTGCTTGTTGGTCACGCGTGCCGGGGAGCGGTAGTTCTCAAGTCCCGGAGGCAGGCGCGGACCATTCGAGGTCAGCAGCGGATACAAGTTCGGATTGCTGAAGGGTACACCGAGGATGTCGGGAAAGTTCTGATAGAAGCTCAGGTTATAAATCGTACCTTCATAGCCCGACAGCTCGACGCGATGAAAATACGAGGTGTTGGAGATCAGTCGTACCGCGCCCATGTCCACATCCACCTTCAAGGTCGGCAGGTAAAACTCGTCGGGCTGGCGGCGCGGGTCCGGGTTGGTGCTGAGGAACGTGCCGTTACCCGGATCCGAAATCGTTGCGTTGTAAGTCGAGACATCGTGCGATTTGCGGTTCTGATACAGGATGGCCGGCGTCACCAGGATGTTGGACGTTGGCGCCCAGGTCGCCGCCAGCCGCAATTGAAACGTGCCGACATGATTCGTGTTGCGTTCCACGATGTTGCCGGTGGTGGAGTCCTTGCGGTCGATCCAGCCGCCGTCACCGCGGTACCAGGCGCTGGCACGAAATCCGAGCTTGTCTTCGACGATGGGACCGCCACCGGCGATGCCGCCTTCGTAGTTCGCCTGGCCGTACTTGGTGAAGGACACTTCGGCGCGCCCATAACTGCTGCTCTTGGTCAGGCTGGGCTGCGGCGTGATATAGCGCACCGTGCCGCCTTCGGAACCGGCGCCGAACAACGTGCCCTGCGGGCCACGCAGCACTTCGACGCGCTCCAGGTCGAAGATGGCCGGCAGCGCATCGTCGTTGTTGAAGCCGCCGAGACTGCGAATCTGAATGGGCGTGTCATCGATGTAGATGCCGGTCGTACCCGCTCCGGCATTGGAAGAAATGCCGCGGATGGAAATATCGTTGGTCTGATTCGCACCGAAACTCAAACCGGGCGTAAAGCGGGCGACGTCGGCGATGCTCTTGACGCCGATCGCATCCATCTTTTCCGCCGTGAAGGCGCTGACGCTGACCGGCACCTTGCTCAAACTTTCCTCGCGCCGGGTCGCCGTCACCACGACTTCTTCCAGTTCATTGGTCGCCGCGGGCGCGGCATCCTGCGCCAGCGCCTGCGGCGAATGGCCCGCCATGCAGGCTGCGGCAATCAGTGCGCCACCCACTGCAGGCCAGACGCGGCCGTTGTTCGAGCGATACAGAATTGAAATTCCAGTGGCCTTCATGTCGATTTCCTCCAACGCAGTTTCACTTCAGCAACGGCTATTATCGTCGTCTGCTGACCACAAGTTAGCGTCGCCGGGAAAGAAACGCAATTTGTATCGTACAAACCACAGAAGATTGACGACCTGCACATGCCGATGTAGCGTCCGACGCGTACCACCGATCATCGCAAGGATTGAACGATCATGACGACACATCGCGACGCAACGTCGCACCGCCACTCTCTCGGGATGGACCGGAGCATTACCCGCCGTGATTTTCTCAGCGGCGCAGCCGTGGCCGTTGCGGGAGCCGGTGCCATCGGAGCCGGTGGCGCATGGGCGGGACAAAACAACGCTTCCACAGCGGCGCAGAGTCAGCCGGGATACTACCCGCCGCTTCGCCATGGCCTGCGCGGCAGCCATCCCGGCTCATTCGAAGGCGCACACGCGCTGCGTGATGGGGCGCAGATGAGCGCGGCTACCGACCTCCCTGAAGACTACGATTTGATCGTGGTGGGCGCGGGTATCAGCGGCTTGTCGGCAGCGCATTTTTTTCAAAACAGCGCCGGCCGGCGCGCCCGCGTACTCATTCTCGATAATCACGATGACTTCGGCGGGCACGCCAAACGCAATGAGTTCGTGCTCGGCGGCCGTACCGAATTGTTGAACGGAGGCACTCTGCTGATTGACAGCCCGCGCCCCTACTCCCCGATTGCCGCCGACCTGATCCGGTCACTGGGCATCGATGTGCAGGCGCTCGCGCACAAGATCGAACAGCAGGATTTTTACGCAAAGCTCGGCATGCAGGCCGGTGTGTTCTTTGATCGCGAAACCTTTGGCGCCGACAAACTCCTGGTGGGGGTGGGCAGCACGCCCTGGGAGCAATTGCTGCAATCGGCGCCGCTATCGGCGCAGGCGCGTGCCGACATCGTACGCATCGAGACCGCCGCGGAAGACTTCCTCCCCGGCCTGTCATCCGATGACAAGAAAGCGCGGCTGGCGCGCATGAGTTACCGCAGTTTCCTCGCCGATATCGTCAAGGCCGACGCCGCCGTCATCGCCTACTACCAGCAGCGCACCCAGGGCGAATGGTCGGTGGGAATCGATGGCGTTTCTGCATTGGATTGCTGGGGCATCGGCCTGCCGGGCTTCAAGGGCATGCATTTGACTCCCGGTGCAACGCCGCAGATGGGTTACACCGCGGCGGGCTACGCCGACACCGGTGGCTCACCGCGCCTGCATTTTCCCGACGGCAATGCAACCATCGCGCGCCTGCTGGTGCGCCGCCTGATTCCCGATGCAGTGCCCGGCGCGTCTGCTGAAGACGTGGTGTCAGCGCGAGTGAACTACGCTGCATTGGACCGGCCGGCAAACCCCGTGCGGTTGAGACTCAATAGCATCGTGCTGCGGGCTCAAGCCCTGACTGCGCGCGGCGCTGCGCCCGCGGTGCGCGTGACCTATCTCCGTCAGGGCAAGCCGGTCACGGTCCGCGGTCGTGGCTGCGTGCTGGCGTGTTACAACATGATGATTCCGTATCTCGTGCCGGAGCTGCCACCCGAGCAGCGCGTGGCGTTGCACAGCCTGGTCAAGGAACCGCTGGTCTACACCAGCGTGGCGCTGCGCAATTGGAACGCCTTCCACAAGCTCGGCGTCAGTCGCATCAACGCACCGGGCGGGTATCACAATTCCCTCCATCTGAATCAGCACGTGAACGTGGGTGACTATCGAAGCCCGACCTCACCGGAGGAACCGATTCTGCTGCACATGACGCGCACGCCGTGCAAGCCGGGTTTGCCGTACCAGGAGCAAAATCGCCTGGGCCGCGCCGAATTGCTCGCAACGTCGTTCGAGACCTTCGAACACAACATCCGCGAACAATTGGGGCGGACCCTGGCTGACGGCGGATTCGACCCTGCCAACGACATTACCGGCATTGCGGTGAATCGCTGGCCTCATGGCTACGCGCGCGAGTACAACCCCTTGTTCGATCCGCAACTACCGGTTGCGTCGCAACCGCATGTGATCGGCCGTCGACCATTTGGTCGCATCACCATCGCGAATTCGGATTCAGGCGCGGCAGCCTACACCGACTCGGCCATCGACCAGGCGCATCGTGCCGTACAGGAATTGCTCAAGGGTTGATCGTCGTACGGACAGGATTGAGTTGGCGGCAAATTTTGCAAAAATTTTCCATCATCAGCCCTGAGCAGCGTTTTCCTTCGCCTCGCACTCCGGTATCATCAAAACTGTCGCCAAGGCCAGACATTAACGTTTTTTTTGTTGCAATTGCTGCGCAGTTTTGGCTCTATGTACAGCCGTGTTGCGACGCGGGCAGCCGGACGTTCGTTAAGCTTCGGTGCCTGCCGCGACACTTCAGATGAGGTATCGAACAAGTGCAACAACCCCAGGGGAATTCTATGAAACTTGCAACCACGCTTAAGATCACGGCCGCCGCCGCCTGCTTTGCAGCTTTGGCCGGATGTCAAGATCTGAAGCCTATCCAAGCCCAGATCGACGATCTTAAGGCCTCGGTCAGCAAACTGACTGGCGACACTGCGAAGGCGTCCAGCGACGCAGCCGCCGCCAACAGCGCCGCAGCTTCCGCTTCACAAGCGGCCGCTGGTGCGCAGAGCACTGCCAACCAGGCTCTCTCGACTGCTCAATCGCACCAGTCTGCGATCGATGCAATCAACGAGAAGATCGATCGCGTGTTCAAGAAGTCGGTATCCAAGTAAGTTACTGAGTTTTTGAAGATTGCTTGAAAGAAGACGCCGCGCATCCGCGCGGCGTTTTTTTTTAAAGTTTTGGTGAGGGTGTTTTAGAGCGGGTCTGCGCGACCGGCGGCTCCACCCAACGATCGACAGAAATTCGCATCGGCTCTCCGGTCTGCTCTGAAAACGCCTTCTCGGCTTTGTCCCAGTCGATGATGACTTGCTTGTGCGCGGTGGCGGCGACAATCTGTCGCGTCAGTGCCGTGAGATCCTCGACATTCTTCGGGTCAGTGCCATCCAGCGGATGATGGACTTCCAGATACAGGGCGCCATCAGCCCCCCAGCCGGTCTTCAGACGCTGGTTGATGATGCGCACCGCGATCCCCACCGGCACTTCCTTGAACAGCGCCTCGATGTCCTCGGGATATAAACGGATGCAGCCATTGGTGATCTGCAGGCCGACGCTCACCGGCAGGTTGGTGCCGTGAATGAGATAGGAACCATTGGGAATGGCCAGCCGCAGAGCATATTCGCCCAGCGGATTGTCCGGACCCGGCGGAATGAAGGGGGGCAGCACGTCGCCCTCCTGCAAATGCCGATCGCGGATGGATTTGGGCGGATACCAGCTCGGCTTTTTTTGCTTGGCGATCACCTTGGTGGTGCCCAGCGGCATGGTGCGGCCGACCTGGCCGACACTGATCGGATACGTTTCCACCAGCGGCCGTCGTTGGGCGTCGGTTCGAAAATAGAACAGCCGGCCTTCGGCCAGGTTGACCACGAGACCTGCGCGCGGCACGTCCGGAATGATCCGCTGCGTCGGCAGCGAGATGGACGTCCCCTCCCCGGGCAACCAGGCGTCCACGCCGGGATTGGCGGCAACGATCTCATCGAAGCCCAGGTGGTGAAGGCGCGCGATGTCCGGCAGAGTATCCTCATGGCGCGACTGAGTGACGCCGGGCTCACCGATCATGTCCTGTTGCGCGCCCAGCGCGTAAATTTCCGCGAACGCGGGAAATGCCACGATCAGTGCCAACAACCCGACCAAGGGCCAGTGTGGATTCACGCTCATTCCGGCTACAGTCGGATCAACGCCGAACCCCAGGTGAGTCCGCCGCCAAACGCCTCCAGCAACAACAACTGGCCGGGCTTGATGCGTCCATCACGAATGCCGGCGTCCAACGCCAACGGTATCGAAGCAGCCGACGTATTGCCGTGCATCGTGACCGTCACGATGACGCGCTCCATGGGCATATCCAGCCGCTTGGCGATTGCCTCAATGATGCGGATGTTAGCCTGGTGAGGGATCAACCAGTCGATCTGCGACTTGTCGATGTGGTTGGCGGCAAGCGTTTCCAGAACGATGCGACCCAGCGTATTGACCGCGACCTTGTAGACTTCGTTGCCCTTCATGCGCAGAAACGCCTTGCCCTGGCGCACCAGATCGAAGCCGGTGGAGATGCCATCGGGGTAATACAGCAGGTCCTTGTACTGACCATCCGCATGCAAATGCGTGGAAATGATCCCCGGCTCCACGGAGGGCTTGAGAATGACGGCGCCGGCGCCGTCGCCGAACAGCACGCAGGTGGAGCGATCGGTCCAATCGACCATGCGCGACAATGTTTCCGAGCCGACCACCAACGCACACTTGGATTCGCCCACACGCACGAATTTCTCGGCGACGCTCAAGGCGTAGATGAACCCGCTGCAGGCCGCCTCCAGGCTGAAGGCTGCGCAACCGTGGATGCCCAGCCGCTGTTGCAGCAAAGTGCCCACATTGGGAAACACCAGATCCGGCGTGGTGGTTCCGACGCAGATCAGATCGATGTCCCCCGGTCCGACGCCTGCGGCTTCCATGGCGGCGCGCGCGGCAGGGACCGCTAAATCGGTGGTGGTCTCACCGGGAACGGCGATATGCCGCTGTTCGATGCCGGATCGGGATTTGATCCATTCATCGGTGGTCTCGACCATTTTTTCCAGATCGGCATTCGTCAGTATTTTTTTGGGCAGATAACTGCCGGTACCGGCTATGCGTGCGTACATGGGCTAGGAGACAGGCTCGATTTGTTCCGCGATTCTGGAAGGTACACCCTTGCGGGCTTCGAGTATCGCAAGCTCTATCGCTGTTTGGAAAGCGAAAAGATCGGCGCCGCCATGGCTCTTGATGACCACGCCGTTCAGCCCGATCATGCTCGCGCCGTTATAGCGGCGCGGATCGAGGCGGGTTTTCAGTGCGCTAAGGGACGGAGCGGCCGCGATGGCGCCGAGCTTGCGCAGCGGACTGCGCGTAAATTCCTCGCGTAACATGCCGGCGATCATGCGCGCCAGCCCTTCCATGGTTTTCAGCGCGACGTTGCCGGTGAAACCGTCGGTCACCACGACGTCCACCTTGTCGGAAAAGATGTCGTCCCCTTCAACGAAGCCGACATAGTTCAAGGGCAATGCGCCGATCAAATCATGCGCCGCCTGTACCGCCTCATGCCCCTTGATGTCTTCTTCACCAATGTTGAGCAGCCCGACCCGCGGCCGCTGATTGCCCGTCAAATCGCCGGCCACCACCGCCCCCATGGTCGCAAACTGCGCCAGCTGTTGCGGGGTACATGACGCATTGGCGCCCAGATCCAGCATGAAGGTGTGCCCGCCATGCGAAGGAATGGAGGAAATGATGGCGGGTCGTTCGACGCCGGCGAGCATCTTCAGAACGAAATGCGCAGTGGCCATCAGCGCACCGGTATTGCCCGCACTCACGCAGGCGTGCGCCTCGCCGGATTTGACGAGGTCGATGGCGCGACGCATCGACGAGTCTTTCTTGCGGCGCAGGGCGTCGCGCGGATGATCGGTCATCTCCACGACATCCGCGGCGTATACGCAGGTCAGATTGGCGGGAAGCGGTGCGGGGAGATGGCGGCGCAGGTCAGCCTCGCGCCCGACAAGGATCAGACCGATGTCAGTGAACTGCTTAGCCGCATTGAGAGCAGCGGGCACACAGACCGAAGGGCCGTGATCGCCACTCATGGCGTCCACTGCGATTTGCAGCGCTGCAGGCATGCTTACGCGCAACATGGTGTCTGGTGCCGCACCGTGAAAGGTGCCGGCGACAGACACTATTCTTCGTCGCTCGCTGCGTCGTTCTTGGTCTCGATGACCTTGCGGCCGCGATAGTAGCCGTCGCGTGAAATGCGGTGGCGCAGATGCGTCTCGCCGCTCTTCGACTCGATCGACAGCGCAGGTTTGTCCAAGGCGGAGTGTGAACGATGCATGCCGCGCTTGGAGGGTGTCTTTCGGCTCTTTTGAACTGCCATGATGATCCTATATAAACTATTAGCCGGTCGCGCCCGCGACAGCCGGTTTTTTTAAGCCCCGTATGGCGGGCGGCGTATCATAGTGATCAGCCGCCCCCCTGTCAAAATGAGTCGAGCGCAAGTCGTTGTTTTTGAAGTCTGAGAACCGTCTTATTTTGGCCTCGACCTCCCCCTATCGACGGCAATTGCTGGATCGGTTGGGGCTTGCCTTCAGCGTCGCGGCGCCGGGCGTCGACGAGACCATGCTGCCGAACGAAACCCCGTTGGCGCTGGTCAGGCGACTGGCGCGCGCCAAGGCCGCCATCATTGCACAAGCAAATCCGGGCGCCTGGGTGATCGGCTCGGATCAGGCCGCAGTGCGCGGACGCAGCATCCTGGGCAAGCCCTTGAATCAGGAACGCTGCCTGGCCCAATTGAGCGCAAGTTCCGGGCGACGGGTGAAGTTTCTCACCGCGGTCGCCCTCCTGCGCAGCGGACCGGACAAGCCTCTGGAAGCCCTCGACACGACCTGGGTGACCTTCCGCGACCTGGACGCAGCGACTATCCAGCGTTATGTCGAGCGTGAACAACCCTTCGACTGTGCCGGCGGATTCAAAAGTGAGTCGCTGGGCATCACCCTGTTCAAGGCCATCGACTCTAGCGATCCGACGGCGCTCATCGGCCTGCCCCTGATCGCCGTGTCAGACCTGCTGCGACAGGCCGGATTCGTGCTGCCTTAGCACCTAAGTCTTGCGCGCCTTGGGTGCCCGCCCCGCCGCGGCAGCGCGCTTCACCGGTTTCTTCTTCACCACTTCCAGTTGATCCAACACGCCGGCCAAGTCAGCCGGCAACGGTGCGCTGGCATGAAACGGTTCGCCCGTCCCCGGCCATTCGAACGCGAGGGACTGCGAATGCAGGAAGATGCGCTTCAATCCACGGGTTTTGAGTTCTGCATTGCGCTCGTGATCGCCGTACTTGTCATCGCCCAACAACGGGTGTCCGGCAAAGGCCGCATGCACGCGGATCTGGTGGGTGCGCCCGGTCGGAATGTCGACCTGCATCAGTGTGGCCAATGATCCGAAAAACTGGATGGGCTTGAAGATGCTCACCGACTCCTTGCCCGCAGCCGCGACCTTGACGTGCCGTTCGCCCTGGCGCCGGTTATCGGTTGCCAACGGCGCATCGACACGCTTCGTGCCGAGCTGCCAACTGCCCGCCACCAGAGCCATGTAGGTCTTGCTCACCCCGCCCTCGCGAATCAGTTTGTGCAAGCCCGTCAATGCGGCTCGCGTGCGCGCCACGATCAGGCACCCCGTGGTGTCGCGATCCAGCCGATGAACCAGCTCCAGATCTTCTTTCGGTCGTGAGGCGCGCAGCGCTTCAATCAACCCGAAGCTCATGCCGCTGCCGCCATGCACGGCCACGCCAGGCGGTTTGTTGATGACGATTACGCGCGAATCCTGGAACAGCACCGCGTTTTCGATCAGCTCGATCAAACTGCTCGAGGGGCGCTGGGTGACGCTGGGATCCGCCATGCGTACCGGCGGCAAACGCAATTCATCGGCTGCCACCAGGCGGTATTCCGCATCCACTCGCTTGCGATTGACCCGCACCTCGCCCTTGCGAAGCAGCCGGTAAACACGGCTCCGCGGGATGGATTTGAAGTGGCGCAGCAGAAAATTGTCGATGCGCTGACCGGCCTCGCTTTCCAAAATCGTATGGAATTCAATCGCGCTGCGTTTGCCCAGCTCGTGAACGGGTCTAATGGATGCTTCATTCATGGTTGGAAGCCTAAGTTCATAGAGGGTGCCACGTCCTAAGATATTGATTGCATTGACCCTGATTCGTGTCGGTGGTATCGTCCGAAGACCGTGTCAAGTGCGGCCCCGCTAGTCGGAGGCCTTAAGGAAACCGGTTTTAACGTGGCGTTCCCCCGATATCGAAGGAGCGCTGCATCTTAGTTGGTTCTGGATATCCAGACCATCGCTCGGCCGATGAGATTGACGAAATCAGCCTTTTGGCGCCTTTCAGCTGCGTAAGCCTGGCACCAACCGACCGATTGGCGTTATGAAAGCGGTTATCCGAGAAACAGGCCGATAAGGCGTGCTGTATACATTTTTGCAAGATTGGGTTGTTTGGATGCCGGTCGCGTGGCTCGTGATCGGTCTAACTCTGTTTGCTGTTGCGGCCCCCTCGCCAATTCTCAAGCTCTCCTCGGCCCCTATCAAATCAGTTGGGGCAAATGAAAAGAATGCTCGTCAACGCAACTCAAGAAGAAGAGTTGCGAGTCGCCTTGGTCGATGGTCAGAAGCTATACGACTTATCGATTGAGATATCCTCCCGGGAACAAAAAAAATCCAACGTCTATAAAGGTCGCATAACGCGCGTCGAGCCCAGTCTCGAAGCGGCGTTCGTTGACTATGGCGCTCAGCGGCACGGCTTTTTGCCGCTGAAGGAAATCTCCAAGGAATACTTCCGTACCCAGCCCGCATCCGGCGGGCGGTTGAACATCAAAGAACTGCTGCAGGAAGGCCAGGAATTGGTCGTCCAGGTCGAGAAGGAAGAACGCGGCAACAAAGGTGCCGCGCTCACCACCTTCATCAGCCTGGCAGGACGGTTCCTCGTGCTCATGCCGAACAACCCCCGTGCCGGTGGCGTGTCGCGCCGCATCGAGGGCGAAGAACGCGATCAGATGCGCGAAGCCATGAGTGAACTGCAGATTCCGGACGGCATGGGCGCCATCGTGCGCACCGCTGGTGTCGGACGCACCGCCGAAGAACTGCAATGGGATTTCAACAATCTCAAGAGCGCCTGGGATGCCATCGTCCTGGCCAATGAAGGCCGGCCCGCGCCGTTTCTGATTTTTCAGGAAAGCGACGCCGTCACGCGGGGTTTGCGCGACTACTTTTCCGACGATGTGGGCGAGTGCCTGATCGACCAGCCTGAGGCCTTTCAAAAGGCGCAGGAATACATGCAGCGCTTCATGCCGCCGGATGCGCAGCGCAAATTGAAGCTCTACCAGGATCCGGTGCCGTTGTTCACGCGCTACCAGATCGAGAGCCAGATCGAGTCGGCGTATTCGCACAAGGTCAACCTGCCGTCGGGTGGAAGCCTCGTGATCGATCACACCGAAGCACTGGTGTCCATCGACATCAACTCGGCACGCAGCACGCGCGGCGGCGACATCGAAGCCACCGCCACCAACACCAATCTGGAAGCGGCGGAAGAAGTTGCGCGCCAGCTGCGCTTGCGCGACATCGGCGGCCTCATCGTCATCGATTTCATCGACATGGAAAACACGCGCAATCAGCGCGCCGTCGAAGACAAATTGCGCGACGCCGTTCGCATGGACCGGGCTCGCATCCAATTGGGCCGGCTGTCGCGATTCGGCCTCATGGAATTGTCGCGCCAGCGACTGCGGCCTGCATTGAGCGAAACCACGCACATCAACTGTCCGCGTTGCAGCGGCATGGGGACCATTCGCAGCGTCGAGTCCATGGCCTTGGCATTGTTGCGATTGATCGGCGAGGAAGCGCGCAAGGAAAAGACCGGCCGGGTCATCGCGCAGCTGCCCATCGACGTGGCCACCTATCTCATGAACGAAAAGCGCGAGGCGCTCAAGCAGATCGAGGAACGCGATGTGGTGTCGCTGGTCATCGTTCCCAATCCGCATATGCAGACGCCGGCCTACACGCTGCGCCGCATCCGTGACGATGAAAAGGAATTGCTGGAGAATTCCACCGTCAGCTACCAGATTCCTGATACTCCGCTTATCGATGACAGCAACGTCGGCAATCGCGACAAGAAGCCTGAGGCAGAAGCGGCGCTCGTGCCAAGCATCATGCCGGCGGCGACGCCGATGCCCACACCGGAGCCGGTGATCGCACCGCCCCCGGCACCGGTGGTGGTGGTCGCCGCCCCGACTGTCGGCATCTTCGTGAAGATATGGCGCTTCTTCTTCGGCACGGGAGCGCCGCCCGCGGTCGCTGCCAGCAGCGCCACTGCAGAAGTTCGGCGCGATCGCTCCGGTCCTCGTCCTGATGGCAGGCATGACCGGCATCGCAGCGGCGGCGCAGATCGCGACCGAGGTCGCGGCCGGGACCGCTTCCGTGATGGTCCGCGCGACTCGAATCGCGATTCCAATCGCGATGCCGCAGGCGCGGATCGCAATCGCGATGCGCCGCGCGAACCGCGCCGTGACGGGCCGCGAGACGCCTCACGCGATGCGCCGCGGGAAGGCTCCCGCGAACCACGACGCGATTCTTCGCGTGGCCGTCAAGAGGGTCGTCCGCCGGCACCGCCTGCCGACCGGACAGCAAGCCCCGCGCCGGCACCCCGAGTGGACAGCCCACCGCGCAGCGAACCGGTTGAGCGAAGCAGCGAAGCAGCACCTCGCCCTGCCGGCGAGGAACGTGGAGAACGCGAGCGTGGTGAGCGCGGCGGACGTGGCCGGCGGCGGCGCGGGCGCGGGCGTCGCGACGGCGCAGAGCCGGGCAATGGTTCTGCAAACGGTCCGGCTGGCAGTGGTGAAGCGGGCAACGCTGCGCCGCGCAGCGAACCGCAGAATGGCGAAATGCGCGAATCCAGTGGCGGGCCGGAATCCAGCGGTGGATTCAGCCCTGCTCCGAGTGCAGCGCCCGCGGTTTCGGCCCCGCAGCCCGAACGGTCAGCCGCCCCGTCAAGCAGTGTGCCGCCCAGCGGTTCGCCGCCCGGCGGATCGGCGGATTCATCGTCGCAAGGGAAATATGTGGTCTGGTCCTCCTCGCCGGAATCCGGCGCAGGCAGCGGTCCCGAGGATCGCTGAGTCGAACTGAAGCGATTGTCTAAACCCGATTACGGGCCGCTGCGGCGGTCCGTAATCGGATCTTCAACAGTAGGCTCACGGCAAGCAACGAGAAGATGAGCCCTCGCAAACCGCCGATTGCAAGCGACTCAATGATCCACGACAGTGTTTTTGAAAACTGGTCATGCCGTTCCGCCAGCACATAGGACATCGCACAAAATATCAGTGCAGTCCCCACATACGCGCCCATCCAAGCGCGTCGTGCAGCCCTGAGCAGCTCGCGCGCCGGTGCATCGATCGACTTCTCGCCGCTACTCAGCGCGGTCCACATGACATACAGGACCACCGCCAACCCTAGAATGGAGCTCGCATGTTGTGCGAGTTGGAAGGCCAGCAAGGGATGTCCGCCGATTTCCACCGGATCATACAGCATCGGAAACATGCGAACGCCGCGTGCCCCTTCATGGGTGAAGCCATCCCACGCCAGGTGCGTCACCGCACCGGCAAGGATGGCGACGGAGGCTTTGAGCCACTGCCGCACGCTGGCGATCGAATCGGCTTCCGCGAAGCCGGCAGAACGCAGATAGGCCGTATCGGGCAGCACTTCGCGTGCGGTGGGTTTGACAATGAATTCAAACAGCCAGTAGGAGAGCAGCCCAACCGGCAGACAAAATGTCAGTAGCGACAGCATGCTATGGGTTTGTAGCCTGGAGGCGCCCCAGGGCAACAGCAGACCAAAATCCGGCACCATGCTGCCGATGACCGCCGCCGACAGGACACGCCAGCGATTCAAATTTCGCGCGAACGGCAGGATCGCGGCGGCGTGGGAAATCGTGAATGGCATTGAGTTCGCGCAGGCTCCGTTCGGTGCAGGTCAGGCGTTGACTGCAGGGTCGAGGAGCAGGCCGCGCCCTGCCTCCCAACACAGATTCAATACGGTCTCGAAACCCTCTTCCCCACCGTAGTACGGATCCGGTACATCCTGATATCCGCTGTCCGGCGCATAAGTCAGAAACAGCCGCGCGCGCGCCGTGGCGCCGGCTGGACGGATTTGCTCCAGATCCGCAAGATTGCCCTGATCCATCGCCAGAATCAGATCGAAGCGTTGAAAATCTTCCGCCACCACCTGACGAGCACGCAGCCCGCTCAAATTGATTCCGCGCTTGCGCGCGGCCCGCTGCGTGCGCTGATCAGGTGCTGTGCCGATGTGGTAGTCGGCGGTCCCCGCCGAATCCAACTGCCATGGACGCGCCGGCTGGGTCTGCGCCACCAGGTGCCGGACGACACCTTCCGCGGTGGGGCTGCGACAGATATTTCCAAGGCACACAAAAAGAATCCGCATCGCGATATCTTAGCAATGCAATGATGAAATCTCTGCGATGTTTGGCGTGTTATCGCCGGCCGCTGGCTATGGCTGCCTGGATGACCTTGATTTCGTGCATCGTGCCGTGCAAGGCGCGAGCAGCCGCTTTGAGCCGCGCCGAACAGACCATCGCCAATTTTTCCTTCGCCAGTCAGCTTGGCTCGGGCATCTATTCGATCAACGGCCGCACCGTGCAAATCTATCGCCTGCCGTTCAGTTGGGAATACAGCAAGGCCAGGGAGGATCAGACCGGTATCAGCCTGCTGATGCCGATCACGCTGGGTTTCTACGACTTTGATGTCGAGGATGTGTTGCACACGAAACTGCCACGCAGTATCGACACCTTGAGCTTTGTCCCCGGCGTGCGCGTGTCACGCGTGTTTTTCAAGGACTGGCTGTTCAACGGGTTTGTCCAGGCGGGCGTCGGCAAGGAGCGCACCAGCACCGCCGATTCCATCATCTACGCCAGTGGAGTCGGCGCCGACCACGATTTCAATATCGGCTCCTTTCGCATCCATTTCGATGCCCAGATGCTGTACGCCGCCGCCCTTTTCAAGGACCGCTCGAACGATGCCATGGTTCGCTTGAGCAACGGCATCGAGGCGCGCAAGGGCTTGCAAATGAGCATCCGTGGCGTTGCGCTCGACTACGCCCCCTACGTGATGAACGAATGGTATTTGCGCCGGCCGGTGCCGCCACTGTCCTCGATCGGCGCGCCGATCACACCGGTGCAATGGGAATTCGGCGTCACCATCGGCAGCGAGAAGACGGTGCATCTGTGGAAAATTCCGTTGCCGCGCATCGGCGTCGGTTACCGGTTCGGCGACAGTCTTTCTGTCTTCAGAATCGTCTTTGGCGCGCCGTTCTAACCGGCGTTTTGCCGCCGGTAATCGCAGGCGCGAAAGCCGGCGCCAACCATTACAATGCGTGCATGAAAATCATCGACGTGCCGGTTCCCGGCGGACCTGAAGCGCTGGTCATTGCGGAGCGCCCCGTTCCCATCCCGAGTGCGGACGAAGTATTGATTCGGGTGTTTGCAGCCGGATTGAATCGCGCCGACATTCTGCAGCGTCGCGGCAACTACCCGCCTCCCGCCGGCGCACCGTCCTATCCCGGCCTCGAAGTCTCCGGCACCATCGAGTCGGTCGGCGACGGCGTAACAGAATTCAAGCGCGGCGATCGGGTCTGCGCGCTGCTGCAAGGCGGAGGCTATGCGCAATTTGCCGTGGCGCCCACAGGTCAGGTCCTGACATTGCCGGAGAACATCGATCTGCTGCAAGGTGCAGCGCTTGCCGAAACCTGCTTTACGGTGTGGAGCAACGTGTTCATGTTCGGTAGCCTGCGCCGCGGCGAAACATTCCTCGTGCACGGCGGCACCAGCGGCATCGGCGTCACCGCCATTCAATTGGCGAAGGCATCCGGGGCCACCGTCATCGCGACTGCGGGCTCCGCCGACAAATGCCGCTTTTGCGAAAGCATCGGCGCGATCCGCGCCATCAACTACCGCAGTGAAGACTTCGTCGCCGCAGCGCTGCAGGCAACGCAAGGGCGCGGCGCCGACCTAATCCTGGACATGGTCGCCGGGGACTACACGGCACGCAATATCGACGCGCTCGCAGCGGGCGGGCGGCTGGTCATCATCGCCACGCAGGCCGGTGCGACATCGACGATCAACATCTTGAAGATCATGCAAAAGCGCGCCGTGCTGACCGGTTCGACACTGCGTCCGCGACCCACCGCGTTCAAAGCCCAGGTCAAACAGCAGCTGCTGGAACATGTCTGGCCGCTGCTGCGCAGTGGTGAGATGCGCGTCATCATCGACCGCACGTATCCGTTGCAGGATGCACCGCTTGCGCATCAGCGTATGGAAAGCAGCGAACACATCGGAAAAATTCTGCTGACGATGGACGGCTGAAACTGCAGCAGGTTCATGCCGCAGTGTCGACCCTGCGCACCGATCAACTTCGGGCAATCGTCGCGCGCAGCGCCGCCAAATCCTCCGCCGTGTCTACGCCGCCCGGCGGACTTTCCGACAGGGGCAGCAGATAGATCTTCATGCCGTGGTCGAGCGCACGAAGCTGTTCGAGCCTTTCGGTTTCTTCCAGCGCGCTGGGCGGCCAGGCGGCGAATTCGCGCAGACTCGTTGCGCGGTAGGCATACAACCCGATATGGCGCCACGCACGCTGAAAAGTGGTCGCGGCGCTCGTAGCGCCGGGCGGCGCAGGATCGCGCGGCCAGGGAATCGGCGCGCGACTGAAGTACATCGCCGTGCCGTCGAGCGCCCGCACAGCCTTCACGCAATTCGGGTCCCGCCATTGCGCCTCCGACACCACCGGAGTCACCGGTGTTGCGATTTGGCAGGCGGGATGATCGTGCAACGCCTGCGCCAGCGCGCGGATGCTCGGCGAAGGGATCATCGGTTCATCGCCTTGAACATTGACCAGGATGGCGGAGTCGGCTAAGTGACGCTTCTGCGCCACCTCCGCAATTCGATCCGTCCCCGACTGGTGCGCGGCCGATGTCATTTCCACATCGGCGCCGAAACCACGGCAGGCGGTGCGAATGCGTTCATCGTCCGTGGCGATGATCACGTCGGCTGCACCGCTGGCCTGTGCCCGCTCCCATACCCATTGAATCATCGGCCGGCCACCCAGATCGCAGAGCGGCTTGCCCGGCAATCGCGAGGAGTCGTAGCGCGCGGGAATCACGACGATGAACGACAAGGGTTTGATTGAAATTCTCCGGTGCGCGAGCGAACTAACGCTGTAAAGCCGGGTCGTCGGCGGTCAGAGTGCGCGCCTCGTCCGGCAGCATCACCGGGATCGCGTCGCGCACCGGGTAGGCAAGGCGATCGGCACGGCAGATCAACTCCGTCAGCGTGCCTGACTGCGCCAGACGCAGCGGCCCCTTGCATACCGGGCAGACCAGCAAATCCAGCAGATGTTTATCCAAGAATCCTCCTTCAAACCCTAGTCATGCGCTGCGCGGCGCCCTGCACAGCACGGTCGACGACGCCCATCAATGCAGCGCCGTCCTGTAGTGAGAATTGCGCCGTAACCGGTACATACCAATGCCGCGCATCGGCCAGCTTCACGCATTTTACGGCATCCTTTTCGGTCATCAGCACCGGTTTTTCATCATCGAAACAAATCATTGGCTGCGATATCTGCACATGGTCGTCCAGCGCATGCCCACAGACCTGCACACCGTGCGCGCGCAACATGTTGAAAAAACGTTCGGGATTGCCGATGCCGGCCACGGCATGCACGCTGGCGCCGACAAATTCCTGCAACGGACGGACCTGTTGGCCGACCACCGCGACCGCTTCACTGCCATCCAGCTTCATCGCCAATGCATCGGGCAAGAGGCCATGACCGCCATTCACGACCACGGCGTTCGCCAATTTGAGGCGGGCAATGGGCTCGCGCAAGGGGCCGGCAGGCAACACCCAGCCATTGCCGAAGCGGCGATCGCCATCCACCACCACGATCTCGCAATCGCGTCCGAGTGCATAGTGCTGCATACCGTCATCGCTCACGATCACATTGCAATCGGCGTCGACCAGCAGTTGCGCGGCGGCGGGACGGTCCCTGCCGACACCCACCGGCACGCCGCTCCGGCGCGCCATCATGACCGGCTCATCGCCGTGCGATGCCGGGTCGGCATCCGCGCCGATGAGCTGCGGCGCGCTTTCAGATCCGCCAAAACCGCGCGTCACGATTCCGGGTCGCAGTCCCTGCTCCAGCAATCGCTGCACGATCCAACAGACCAGAGGCGTCTTGCCGGTGCCACCGACGCTGAGGTTTCCCACCACGATCACGGCAACGGACAAGCGTGTGACCTTGAACAGACCACGACGATACAGGGCGCGCCGCGCGGCAACGATGCCCGCAAACAGAAATGCGGCCGGCAGGATCCACAAGGGCGGCGTGCGTCTGCCGTACCAGATCCGGTTCACCCACGACTGCGCGGACACGCGTGCACTGCCTCCACGATTCCTAGCCTTTGAAATGCATTCCATGCAGCGCGGCGTACATACCGCCACGGGCCAGCAACTCGCGATGCGTGCCGGATTCGACGATGCGGCCCTGATCCAGCACGATGATGCGATCGGCGCTTTCCACCGTCGACAGCCGGTGTGCAATCACCAGCGTGGTGCGTCCGCGCATGAGCACGGCCAGTTCCGCCTGCACGCGCCGCTCGGATTCGTTGTCCAGCGCAGCGGTCGCCTCGTCGAGCACAAGCACCGGAGCATCCTTGAGCAAGGCGCGCGCGATGGAAATGCGCTGCCGTTGCCCGCCGGAAAAATTCTGGCCCCGGTCCGACAGCACAGAATCGAAGCCGTCCGGTTGCTCGGCGACGAACTCCATGACATTGGCCGCGCGCGCCGCCGCTTCCAGATCGGCCTGGGTCTTGCCGACGGCATTGAAGGCGATGTTGTTGCGGATGGTGTCGTGAAACAGAACCACTTCCTGACTGACCACACTGATCTGCTCGCGAAGATCATGCAGCCGGTACTCACGTACATCTACGCCGTCGAGCAGCACTGACCCGCTCCGGACGTCGTAGAAGCGCGGCACCAGATTCACCAGCGTGGACTTGCCGCTGCCGGATGGACCGACGATGGCCACGGTCTGCCCGGCCTGCACGGTAAAGCTCACATCGTTGAGCACCGGACCCTTGCCGGAGGTGTACTCGAAACAGACATTCTTGAATTCGATCTTGCCGCGTGCGCGGCTGATGGTTTGCACGCCGCCCAGATCTTCCGCCGGCTGATCCAGCAGCTCGAACACGCTCTGTCCGGCGGAAATGCCCTGCTGCAAGGGACCGCTGACATTGACCAGACGTCTCAAGGGTGCGGTGATCAACATCAAGGCGGTGAGGAATCCCAGAAACGCGTCCACCTGCATGCTGTGTGCAAAGACCTGCCGGATGGCGACGTACAACACACTGGCAAGTCCGGTGGCGGCAATCAACTGCACCACCGGGTTGCTGACGGCCTGCGCGCGCACCAGCTTCATGTTCATCGAGCGGTTGTGCTCGTTGACCGCTTCGAATCGCGCGGATTGATGCTCCTGCGCATTGAAGATCTTGATCAGCCGATGTGCATCGATGGACTCCTTCGCCACCCGTGTCACATCGCCCATGGAGTTCTGAATGCGGGTGCTGTAGCGGCGGAACAATCGGTTGGCGGTCTGCATCAGCCAGGCGATGGCCGGCGCCGCCAGCAAGCTGAACGCAGCGAGACGCCAGTTCATGATGAAGATGGTGATGAGCAGGCCGACGATGGTCAGACTGTCGCGGATCATCGAGATCGCAGCGTTGGTCGCCGCCGCCGCCACCAACTCGATGTTGTAGGTCAGCTTGGAGAGCATGTGGCCGGATTGCTGCTGATCCAGATACGCGCTGGGCAGACGCAGGTAATGCGAAAAGACTTCCTGCCGCAGACTCTTGACGACTTGTCGGCCCACCCAACCGGGGAAGTAGTTGGAAACGAAATCGCCGATACCCCGAAACAGGAACAACACCACCACGCCACCGGGGATGAGCCAGAGGATCTGCGGATTTTGTTGGACGAAGGCGCCGCGCAGAAACACCTGCACCAGCCACGCAAGCGCCGACTCGGTCGCGGCGAACATGATCATGCCGCAGACACCGATCAGAAACGGTCCGATGTAGGGAAGCGCATAGCGCAGCAGGCGCCTATAGATCAGCCAGGCATCGTCGTCGAGCGCAGGTTTGGATCGCGACCCGCGCGGCAGCTTCAAGGCGTCGACTCGGGTGTAATCGTGGCAATGTTCAATTGCGCAAATCCCAAGCGGCCGGCGATGTCCATGGCGGTCACCACCGCCTGATGCGTGGCCCGCGCATCGGCACGAATGGTCAACGGTCCGCGGGTTGTGCCCGCCTCTTTCAGCAGCGCGGCGCGTAGCGTGTCCGGACTGTTGTTGATCAGCGTACGCTCGTTGACGCGATAGGCGCCATCGGCGGTCACGGTGACCGTGAGCGGGGTCTGCTGCGTGGCCGTCACCGGCGCCTCATTGGCCTGCGGCAGACGCACCGTCATGCGGCCTTCCTGCTGAAAGGTGCTCGACACCATGAAGAAGACCAGCAGCACCAACAACACGTCGATCAGCGAAATCAGATTGATCTCCGGATCCTCGCGATGCTTCGGTCGCAGATTCACGCGTCGCTCCGCCGCACCTGTCCCTGATCATCGAGGGCATCGACCAGTTTCATGGCCTCTTTTTCCATCTGCACCACCAGGCGCTCCACCTTGCCGCGCAGAAAGCGATAGGCGATGAGGGAGGGGATGGCGACCGTCAACCCAGCCGCGGTGGTGATCAGTGCCTCACCGATGCCGCCGGACAGAATGCGTGGGTCGCCGACCCCGTGCGCCGTGATCGCATTGAAGGCGTGGATGATGCCCATGACGGTACCGAGCAGACCGAGCAACGGCGTGACGGCGGCAATCGTGCCCAGGGTATTCAAGAATCGCTCCAGCTCCTGCACGACGTGCCGGCCACTGTCTTCGAGTCTTTCCATGAGCAGCGCACGCGGCTTGTGACGGTTGTTCAGACCGATGGCGAGCAGCTTGCCCAGCGGCGAGTTGCGCTCGATGGCGAGAATCAGCTTGTCATTCAACTGCTCCGCCTCAACCCATTTCCAGACCTTGTCGGCAAGATCCGCCGGAATGACGCGACTGCTCTGCAAGGTCCACAGGCGTTCCAGGATGATGGCCACCGCCGCGACCGAGCATAGAATGATCGGCCACATAAAGCCGCCGCCCGCCCGGATGATCTCCCACATTGAAGCCTCGTCTTAACTTTCAACCAATTTGTCGCGCATGATACTAGAGCCCGTTTCACAAGTATCCGTGCTCATTTCGCGGTCCAATAACGTGGATTTGTCAAGCGCTCGCCTCTGCCGAAGCTGACCGATCCGTCCGCGCGGCTGCGCAAGGTCATGGCGCCATCCAGCGACACCTGCCGCACCTGCGCGCCGGCCGCCTGCCAGCGCGCGATGACCTCGGGCTGCGGATAGCCAAAGCGATTCAGATGCGCGGCCGCGACCACCGCCCAGCGCGCACGCACGGCCCGTACGAAGCCTGGCGCGGAGGACAGATGGCTGCCGCGCGCAGGCACGATGACGAGGCTCGCGGGCCATACCGCAGCCTTGTTCAGCAATGCGCCTTCCGCTGCCTGCGCCGGATCGCCCGGGATCAATACTGACGCCCACCGGTTGCCGAGCCATACCACGCAGGAGGCGTCCCGCCCGCCGCCTTGCGCATCCGCCGGCGCCAGCACGCGGACGGCGACCCCGTCGAGATCGAAGCGTTGACCGGCGATGCACGGCGCCTGTGAATCGCCGCCACCAATGGTTTGCGCGACGGGGAGTTCCCGGAACAGTGAATCGACTCCGGCTGCGTTGACGGCGTCGACGTGGCTCAAAACCAGCAGATCGACCCGGTCGCGGCCCCGCCATCGCAAGTACGGCAGCAGCACCGATGCACTGACATCGACGCCCGCGTTCCCGCCGGCGCTGCGGTAATAGACGACCGTCGACTGCGACGTGAGCAGCACGCTGAGCAGCGCATCGCCGGCATCGAGGATCGCAAAATCAAACTCCTGCCGTTGCAGCACGGGCGCCGGCCACACGAAGACACTCATTGCGGCGACCGCGGCGATACAACGCCAATGCCACACGGGGATCAGACACAAGGCCATCGCTGCAAAGGCGGTCAACAGGGCGAGACTGAGCGGCAGATCGGGCGTCCACAGTTGTGCCGCCTGCCAATGGCCGGCGGCGCGCAGCAACGGCCAGAGCGCATCCAGACGGGTCGCCAAATGTTGAATGATCCACTGCCCCAGATCCGGCAGCAGCGGCGCGAGCGATGCCGCGAGGAGGATGGCGGGCACCAGAATCAATCCCGCCGCGGGGATGGCAAACAGGTTCACCAGTGGAGCAATCAACGAGGTCTGAGCAAAGCAATACAGGCTGATCGGCAGCACGACCATCGACACGCCGAGCTGCATACGCAGTTCCTGGCGCCAGCGCGCGACCGGCGCTGCGTCGTTGCCGAGCATGAAAATCCACGCCACGGTGACGAACGACAGCCAGAAACCGGGCTGCAGCGGTGCGGTCGGATCCAGCAGCAGCACGGCCAACAGTGCCAGACTCAGGGTGTGCGAAGCGCCGAGTCGACGCGCACGCATCCGCGCGACGCCCACCACGGCAATCATCAGCGCAGTACGCTGTGTGGGAATCGAAAAGCCGGCGAGCAGCGCGTAACCGAACGATGCAACGACAGCCGCCAGGGTGCAACTGCGTTGCGCGCCGCGCTGCAACGTGCCTGATTGCAGTCTCTGCCAGAGCGTGCGGGCCACGTAGGCCGCCAGCAAGCCGAACATGCCCACATGGGTGCCGGAGATTGCCATCAGGTGCGTGATGCCGGCCGCGCGAAACACACTCCACAGCTCCTGCGGAATGTCGGTCGTATCGCCCACCGCGAGGCCCGCGATGACGCCCGCCGACGGACTGCCGGCCGCCCATTGCGTCAGGATACCGGCGAGGAACTGACGGATCTCCAGAACCGGCGCGCGTCCCAGTTGTGGCAGCAGCCGCGGCGTCGAGCGCAAGCTGAGACTGGCGAGTGCATCGATGCCGGCGCGTCGCCACGCACTCTCGAGATCGAAACCGCCTGGATTGCGTTGCCCGCGTGGCGTACGCAGCCTCAGACTCAACGACCAACGCTGCGCCGCACACAGGTCCGGCGGAGCGTGGTGCCAGGACACCCGCACACGACGCACGGACAGCGCCGGCTCAAGTGTCAGGATCTGCGCGTCGAAGACGCTGGAGTTGTCGCGATGCTCGATCAGCGACACGATTTCAACAGTTGCCTGCACCTCCGCGGGTTCCAGGGCGGCCGGCAAACTGTGACTCAGGTCCTGTTGCGCGCGCGCCCAGGCGTACAGAAGGCCCAGGAGGAGAAACGCAACACCTCGCAATCCTGTCCGCCAGACAATCAGCGTCGAAATGAGCGCAGCGGCGGCACCGCCGGCCGACAAATGCGGCAATGAGGGTGCGAACTGAATCCCAGTTACGCCGATCAGTACTGCCAGCGCGTCCTTGCGCATGTGTCTCCGCGTTGTGGAACCGGCATAATGCCGGGGAGTCATTCGAGAATATCGATCGTATGCGACGCTGGCTGAAACGCATTACCCCCCAACGTGATCTGCTGGAAAAGCGGTGGTTCCTGCGTCCCTTTGCCAAAACCCTGCTCGACCCGTGCTGCTGGACGTTCAACCGGCACACCGTCGCGCGCGCTTTCGCGGTGGGCCTGTTCATCGCCTTCATTCCGCCCACGCCATTGCTGCCGCTGCATTTCATCTGCTGCGCCATCTTCGGCGTGGCATTGCGGCTGAATCTGCCGATTCTGTTTGCCACCGTGTTCGTGAGCAACCCGTTTACCTGGGTGCCGCAGGTCATGGCCTCGATCTGGGTCGGCGCGAAACTGCTCGGCCTGGACTTGGAGCCCCTGATCCAGATGTTCAAGCACAAAGGCTTCAGCCACGAAATGCACGCATTGTGGGGTCCGCTGCTGCTGGGCGCGCTGGTGCTCGGTGCCCTCGCCGCTGGTATCGGCTACATGTTGGCGCAGGGACTGTGGCGCGCCCGCGTGATCTATCTTCTGCGCCGCCGGCGCTCGCAATCAAGCTGCAAATCAAACATTTTCGACCAGTAATCCATCGCTCAAGGTGAGCACGCGGTCCAGCCGTGCCGCCAGGCGCTCATCATGCGTCACGATCACGAGGCTGGTTCCCAGCTCGCGATTCAACTCCAGCATCAATTCGAACACTTGCGCCGCATTCGCGCCGTCCAGATTGCCGGTGGGTTCATCGGCGAGAATCAATCCGGGTCGTGTCACCAACGCCCGGGCAACCGCGGCGCGCTGGCGTTCGCCTCCCGACAATTGCGAAGGGCGATGCGTCAGTCTCGCGCCGAGGCCCACACGCGTCAGAATCTCCGCTGCCTGCGCGCGCGCGGCCTGCGCAGGCAGGCGCCGCACCAGCAGCGGCATGGCGACGTTTTCCAGCGCCGAGAACTCCGGCAGCAGATGATGGAACTGATACACGAAGCCGACGGCACGATTGCGTAAATTGCCGCGCTCGGTGTCGCTGAGTGCATTCATCTGCAAACCGGCGATACTCACCGTACCGCGCGTCGGCAAATCCAACCCGCCCAACACCTGCAGCAGCGTGGTCTTCCCAGACCCGGAAGCGCCGACGATGGCGATACGTTCGCCACGGCGCACACTGATCGAGGCGCCGCGCAATACGGTCAGCACCGTCTGCCCCTGCACGAATTCTTTTACCAGGTCGCTTCCAGCCAATACCAGTTCAGTTGAGTCGGTCACGACAATTTCAGATTCCTACAGGTTGCGGCGCTAATCATTGCGCAATGATTCGGCAGGCAGCAAACGCGCCGCCGACCAGGCCGGATACAGAGTGGACAACAAGCCCAGCGCAAACGCCACGCCGCAGATCTTCAGGATATCGTACAAACGCATGTGAGCCGGCAGATCGCTCATGAAGTACACCTTGGCATCCAGGAACTTCACGCCCAGCAGGCTTTCCAGCCCGTGCACCAGCGACTGCAGGTTGGTTGCGATCAGCGCACCCAGGCAGACACCGCCGAGGATGCCGACCAGCCCGATCAAGCTGCCCTGCACGACGAAGATCGACAAGATGCTGTTGGGGGAGGCGCCGAAGGTGCGCAGGATGGCGATGTCGCGCCGTTTGTCCTTCACCACCATCACCATGGTCGAGACGATATTGAAGGCGGCGACGCCGACGACCAGCGATAGAATCACGAACAGGATCCGCTTGGTGATCTCGATGGAGCGGAAGAAGTTCACGTGGCGGCGCGTCCAGTCCTCGACGTAAAACCCACCGCCCAGCGCTGTCGCCAGATTGCGAACGACACGCGGCGCGGCGTACAGGTCGTGGACACTCAGACGGATGCCGCTGACGGCATCGCCCATCTGCAGCAGGCGCGCCGCGTCCGGCATTGCCAGCATCGCGATGCGATGGTCGTACTCGTACATGCCGACGGACAGGATGCCGCTTAACGTGAAACTGCGCATGCGCGGCAACACGCCCACCGGCGTGACATTGCCCTGCGCAACGATCAACACGACACGATCGCCGACCTTGGCACCCAATTCATCGGCCAGCGCCTTGCCCAGAATGATCTTGTAGCCGCCGGGGCTCAGATCGGTCAGCGAACCTTGCAACAAATGCGCGCCCAGATCTGCGACTTTGGACTCCTGCTCCGGAACGACGCCGCGCATCAGCACGCCGGCAGACTTGTCGCCGAACATCACCATGCCCTGTTCTTCGATATAGACAGACGCCGCCGCGACGCCGTCGAAGCGACTCGCCTGAGCGAGTTTCGGGCGCCAGTCATCGATGCGTCCCTGCAATCCGGAGACGGTGGCATGCGCGGTGAGGCTCAGGATGCGGCTGCGCAACTCCTCTTCGAAACCATTCATCACCGACAGCACCACGATCAGCACCGCCACCCCCACCGCCAGACCCGTCATCGCGATGCCGGCAATCATCGATACGAAGCCGCGATTTCCCGCCGAACGCAGATACCGAAATCCGATGAAGCCTTCGTACCAACCGGCCATCATTCGTACCGCAGGCTTTCGGCAGGAGCCGTACGCGCCGCACGCAGGGACGGATAGATGGTCGCCAGAAACGTCAGCGCCAACGCGGCAACCGATATCCACAGGACATCGCTGCCATGCAATTCACTGGGGATACCGGCAATGTAGTACACATCCGGATCCATGATATGGAAGCCGAAGGCAGATTCGAGGAACGGCACGATGACATCGACATTGAGCGCAACACCGACGCCTCCCAACACACCCAGTGCCGTACCGATCCAGCCGATCAACACACCCTGCGTCATGAAAATGCCGAGCACACCGCGGGGTGACAGGCCCAGCGTGCGCAGGATGGCGATGTCGGTTCGCTTGTCGGTGACCACCATCACCAGCGTTGCCACGATATTGAACACGGCGACCGCGACGATGAGCAGCAGGATGATGCCCATCATGCTTTTCTCGATGCGGATGGCGCGAAAATAGGCGGCGTTCTCCTGCGTCCAATCGCGCACCTGGACGCCCGGCCCAAGTCGGGCCGCAGCGGCACGCGCCAACACCGGCGCGCTCAACACATCCTGGAACTTCAGTCGAATGCCACCCGGCCCTGCGGCACCGCGCAAACTTTGCGCATCCTGCAGATTCACCAGCGCCAGCACACTGTCGTGTTCCTGCAGTCCCACTTCGAAAATGCCGGCCACCTCGAATTCCTGCAAACGCGGCACGATGTCGACGCCGTTGCTGCCCCGACCCGGAATCATTACCGTGACGCTATCGCCGACGCCCACTTCCAATTGATAGGCGAGCATGCGGCCAAGCACGACCCGATTGCTGCCGGGAGTCAACGCGGACAATTTTCCTTCGCGCATGGAATCGACAATGGCGGAGACGCTGGACTCCATCTGCGGTTCGATGCCGCGCACGATGCCGCCGCTCATCGACGGTGAATGAGTGAGCATCGCATCGATGTCCAGGAACGGCGCTGCGCCAAGCAGCCCGGGGGCGCCCTGAAGCGCGGCAATGCTTTGGCGCCAATGGCCGGCGGCGGTGGCATCCAATCGCACCGTGGCATGGGCGGACAAGCTCAACAGGCGCGTCCGCAACTCGGTTTCGAAGCCGTTCATGACCGACAGGATGGTGATCAGCGCCATGACGCCGACGGCCACACCCAGGAAGGACACCCAGGTGATGAAAGAGACAAAAAAACTGTGTTCCCGGGCCCATGAGTAGCGCAGGCCGACGAACAACGGGAGCGGTTGGAACATGTGCCGCAATTATAATTAATTCGACACTGTTAACTGCGTCATTTCCGGCATCCGGCGCCTAAATGCTATAATCGGCGACGAAGCTCTCATTGGGAGACGAGCCATGAAACATCGACCAGTCATCCTGGCGGCCCTGCTGGCCAGCCTTGCCTTCTCAGCCGCCGGGCGAGCGGAAACGATTGCCGTGGATGACAGCATCGCGATCAAGCAGCCTGGCGTTCCCAGCCCCACCCGCGGCATGACCATGCAGCAAGTGGAGTCGGCATTCGGCGCCCCTTCCGCCAAGTCAGAACCCGTCGGCAAACCCCCGATCACGCGTTGGGACTATGCCGGTTTCGCGGTCTATTTCGAGTACGATCACGTCATCCACAGTGTCGCGCTGAGCTCGTAAAAAACAACAGCTCGCGCGTTTCGCCGATCGCGTAAACTTCAAAATTCCTTAAAGCCGCCCTTCCGCGCCTGTCAGCTGCGCGGCGGGCATTTTTTGTTTTTTTCCTTGAGCTTGCAATGCCGCTATTAGATCCACCGCTCCCCGACGCCGGGCGCCCCCTCGTCAAATGGGGAAAGCTGTATGGCGCCGCACCCGCACTCGCCATTGCCGAAGCCGCGCAGGTTCACGACGTTCCTTACCTGGTGATCGCACCCAGCGCCCGCGATGCGGAGCAACTGCGTGAGGAAATTCTTTTCTTTGCAAAAAATGCGCTCCCGGTGCACGTGTTTCCCGATCTAGAAACGTTGCCGTATGACGGCTTTTCCGCACATCCGGACATCACCTCGACGCGGCTCGCAGCGCTTGCGAGCCTGCCGCACGCAAAGCGCGGCGTGTGGACGGTGGCCATCGACACGCTGCTGCAGCGGCTGGCGCCGCGCGTATACACCGAGAGCCATTCGTTGTCGATTCACAGCGGCGAGGAATTGAATCTGGAGGCCTTCCGCGCGCGCCTGACCGCCGCCGGATACGCGAACGTCACCCAGGTCGTGTCACACGGCGAATTCGCCGTGCGCGGCTCGCTGATCGATGTCTTTCCGATGGGATCGGACCTGCCCTATCGGATCGATCTGTTCGACCGCGATGTGGAAAGCATCCGCCACTTCGATCCGGACACGCAGCGCTCATTGGATAAATTGGAACAGATCCGGGTGCTGCCGGCGCGCGAAACGCCGCTCGACCCGGACTCGGTGCGTGAGTTCAGACGCCGCTATCGCATACGCTTCAGCGGCGATCTGAGTGGCCACGCGATCTATCGCGATGTCAGTGCCGGCATGGCGCCGGGTGGCATCGAATACTATCTGCCGCTGTTCTTCGATCGTTGCTCGAATCTCTTCGACTACCTTCCACCACAAGCGGTGCTGATCGACTACAACGAAGCGCTGGCCGCCGCCGACACGCAATGGAATTCGATCGTGCAGCGTCATGAACAATTGGCGCATGACCGGCAGAGGCCGATTCTGGATCCAGCGGAACTGTATTTATCGGGCGCGGAACTAACGGACCTGCAGGGCGCGTGGCGCAAGATCGAATTGCGCAATTTTGCCTGGCCGCCGGAAACCGACGGTATCTTCAAGAATTTTCCCTCCGGCCAGCCGGCCGAGGTGCGCATCGATACGCGTTCGGACAAGCCGGTCGGCGCGTTGCTCGCGCATCTGCGCGCCGTCAAGGGACGTGTGCTGCTGGCGGCGGAATCCGGCGGTCGGCGCGAACTGCTGCTGGATTTGTTGCGCGCGCAGGACATCAACCCACGCATCGTCGACTCCTTTGCGGAATTCGCGGACGGCAGCGCCGAACTGGGCATCACGGTGACGGCGGCGGTGTCGGGCATGCGGTTGGAGGAACCGCCGCTGGAAATCCTCACGGAATCGCAATTGTTCGGCGAGCGCGCGCGCCAGGAACGACGGCGGCGGCGCGCCGACCGCGATCCGGCGCGCATTCTCAAGGAACTCACCGACCTGCGGGTCGGATCTCCGGTGGTGCACGAGACCTATGGCGTCGGTCGCTATGCCGGACTGCAGACCATGGACATCGCAGGTCATACCGGCGAATTCCTCATATTGCTCTATGCGGAAGGCGACAAATTGTTCGTCCCCGTGCAGTCGCTGCATCTGGTGTCGCGGTACACCGGCGCGCCTGCGGAAAGCGCACCGCTGCACAAGCTCGGCGGCGATCAATGGCTCAAGGCACGCCGCAAGGCGGCGCAGCGCATTCGCGACGTGGCGGCCGAATTGCTCGACCTGTATTCACGCCGGGCCGCCCGACAAGGCGCATCGCTGACAGCGCGCGAGGCCGACTATCGTGCCTTTCAGGCGGGGTTTCCATTCGAAGAAACCGCCGATCAGGCGACTGCCATCGAGCAGGTCATCGCCGATTTGAAATCCGACAAGCCCATGGACCGCGTCATTTGCGGCGATGTGGGATTTGGCAAGACCGAAGTGGCGCTGCGCGCTGCTTTCGTGGCGGTTCAGGCCGGCAAGCAGGTCGCCGTGCTCGTGCCCACCACCCTGCTGGCCCAGCAGCATTTCGGCACCTTTTCCGACCGGTTCGCAGATTGGCCGGTGCGCATCGAAACCCTGTCGCGGTTCCGCACCGCCAAAGAATCGCAGGGCGCGCTGGCCGGCATCGCGGCCGGCACCGTCGACATCGTGGTCGCCACTCAGAAACTATTGCAGGGCAACGTCGCCTTCAAGGATCTCGGACTGATCATCGTCGATGAGGAGCATCGCTTCGGGGTGCGCGACAAGGAAAAGCTCAAGGCGCTGCGCGCGGAAGTGGACGTGCTGACGCTGACCGCCACGCCCATTCCCCGCACGCTGAACATGGCGATGGGCGGACTTCGCGACCTGTCACTGATCACCACGCCGCCTGCCGAACGGCTGGCGGTGAAGACCTTCGTATCCGAGTGGAACGACAACACCGTACGCGAAGCGTCATTGCGCGAAATCCGCCGTGGCGGACAGATCTACTTCGTTCACAACACCATCGAAACCATCGAGAAGACCGCGCAGAAACTGCGTGAACTGGTGCCCGAAGCGATCGTGCGCGTCGGTCATGGTCAGATGCGCGAGCGGGAGCTGGAGCAATTGATGCTCGACTTCTATCATCGGCGCTTCAACGTGTTGATGTGTACGACGATCATCGAAAGCGGCATCGACGTGCCCACCGCCAATACGATCGTCATCGATCGCGCCGACCGCTTCGGTCTTGCGCAGCTGCATCAACTGCGTGGCCGCGTTGGCCGCTCGCACCACCGCGCCTATGCCTACCTGATTACGCCGCCACGCAAGGCCATGACCGGCGATGCCATCAAGCGTCTGGAGGCGCTGGAATCCCTCGAAGAACTGGGCGCAGGCTTCACGCTGGCGACACACGATCTGGAAATTCGCGGCGCCGGAGAACTGCTCGGCGATGAACAGAGCGGGCAGATCCATGAAATCGGCTTCAATCTCTACATGGAGCTGCTGGAACGCGCGGTGAGTGCACTGAAGGCCGGCAAAATTCCGGATCTGGAAAGCCCGCTCAACGCTGGCCCAGAAATCGAATTGCACGTGCCGGCGTTGATTCCCGAAGACTACGTGCCCGACGTGCATCTGCGCTTGGTGCTGTACAAGCGAATAGCCAGCGTGCCCGACAATGCAGAACTGGATGAGCTCAAGGTGGAGCTGATCGACCGGTTCGGCCCGCTACCCGATCCAGCGCAGACGTTGTTCCGTTCAGCACAGATCAAGCTGCGCGCCTTGCAGTTAGGCATCCGCAAAATCAACATGGGCCCATCGAGCGGCTATCTGCTCTTCGACGAACACCACAAAGTGGATCCAAAGCGCGTGCTGAAACTGATCCAAAGCAAACCTAAAGAATATCGGCTCGACGGCGCCGTCAAACTCCGCTTCGTTCACGAAGCACGCAGCGAAGACGCTGTGTTCGCGAAATTGCGTCAGCTCTTGGACTTACTGGCTTAGTACTCGTTCCGGCGGAGCCTTGATCGGGTAGCTGCTTGCGCCGCAATCGCGCGCCACGGCCCGTGAAATGTCGTAGTTTTCTGATTATGGCTGTGGGCCGTGGTGACCCGAGAACGGGCGGGCGCTATGGCCCCACGGTTCTCAGCACGTAATTTGGGTGTAGCACTCCCCGCGCCGTTTCGCCCGTTCTCGGCGCGCTCAATGCGGCGCAAGCAGCTACCCGATCAAGGCTCCACCTGCGCTGTGCCAATAGTTCAAGAGCCCTGCGCCCTCAAGACACTTTGTTTCGACCGCCCTTCTTGGCTTTCTGCAGTTGCTGGCGTGTTTTTTCGATCAAATCGGCGGGACCATCGTGCGCGCCAGGCACCAGTGTGGCAACGCCGACGCTGATGGTGATATACCGCAGCACCGTGCAGCGCGGATGGTGAATGCGCAGCTCGCGCACCCGTTCAACCATCGTATTCGCCAGCCGCAATGCATGCTCGGCATCGATGCCGGGCGCGAAGGCGAGGAAGCTGCCGCCCTCGAGCCGCGCGGTGACGTCGCTGGCGCGACGCAAACATCCGGACACACAATGGGCCACTCGCCGGATGGTTGAATCACCCGCAGCCCGGCCGAAGGTGGTGTTGTACAAATCCAAGGCATCCAGATCGATGGCGAACAGCGCCATGCTGCGGCTTTCGCGTTGCGCAATCGACCAGTCGCGTTTGAGAAGTTCCTCGAGATAGCTTTCCGTGAATAGTCCTGTCAGCCGATCGTCGCGGATTGCCATGGTCGTCGGCTGATGCACACCGCTCAAGGTGTCGCGGGTGGCGCGCGGATCGAACTTCAGCCGTTCGCCGGCATCGCGGTGAAAGGCGGCAAAATGCGTGATGAATCCCTGGTGGTCCTTCAGCGGCACCACGCTCATCTCATTCCAGAACAGGCTGCCGTCCTTGCGGTAATTGCGCAGCAGCACGCGCGTGGGCTCGCCGCGCTCGAGCGACTCGCGTAAGCGGTGCCGTTGATCCTGCTCGCGGTCTTCACCTTGCAAAAAGCGCAGATTTCGGCCCATCAACTCATTCAGCGGATAACCGGTGAGCGTGCAGAATTCGTGATTTGCGTAGACCACGGGATGTGCCGGATCGGTCGCATCGACAACGGCAATGCCGACCGGTGCGCTATCGGCAATGCGCCGATGCAAGTCAGCCAAGCCGGCAACCTTGTCGATGGCAACGTCGGCGTTCATGCGCGACCCTCGGTCAACATGAATTGCGGCGCGGCCGTCAGTGACTGCACTTTGGATACCGCGTCGCGCCACTGCGCGCTGGCGGCGAGGTCCGGTGTTGCCGGGTGCCGCGCCCGCATGCGAACCACGCGCGCACTCGAAGCCGGTTCGGGGACGAACGACTTGAAGGAATCCAGAACCTCGTGCACGGCGTTTCGATCGTTGCAGATCAACACCACGTCGCAACCGGCGGCCATTGCCTGTGCAGTGCGGTCACTCGCACTGCCGAACCGGGCGGCGCCTGCCATCGACAGATCATCGGTGAATACACAGCCGTGGAAATGCAGATCGTTGCGAAGGATGCCTGTGATCCAGCGCTTGGACAGGCTCGCAGGCTTCGAATCCACCGCTGGGAATACGACATGCCCCGCCATCAGGGCCGGAAGCTGGTTGTCGATCAGACGGCGATACGGCCTCAGATCGGCCTCCATGTCATCCAGACCCCGACGGTCGACCGGTACGGCCACATGCGAATCCGCAACCACCGCGCCATGGCCGGGAAAGTGCTTGGCGACGGCCGCCATGCCGGCATCGCGCATGCCGACGGCATAGGCCACGGCCAGGGACGAAACGATGTCGGCATCGGCATGTAGGGCACGGTCGCCGATGATCTCGCTGACCCCGTAGTCCAGATCGACGCAAGGGGCGAAGCTGAAATCCACGCCGACGGCACGCACTTCACTGGCCATCAGCCAGCCGGCGCTGCGCGCCAAATCCAGCGCCTCACGGTGTTCCAGGTCCCAACGCCTGCCAAGGCTGCGCGCCGGCGGCAGCGGCGTGAACCCCAATGTGAATCGCTGCACACGCCCGCCTTCCTGGTCGACCGCCGTCAGCAAGGGTGGCGACCGCAGTGCATGAATGGACTTCACCAATGCGCGCATCTGGTCAGGGTCGCGGTAATTTCGGGCAAACAGAACCACGCCGCCCACCATTTCGTGACGCAGTACCTCTTTGTCGGCTGCGCTCAACTCGATACCCGCCAAATCGATCATCAAAGGACCCAGACTCACGGGCGCCTTCCGAAAACGGCGATCGATTCGACGTGCGTGGTGTGCGCGAACATATCCATAACCCCGGCGGCGAGCAGCTCAAAATTCTGTGTTTGCGTCAGAATCCGGGCATCGCGCGCCAAACTCCCCGGATGGCAGGAAATATACACGACTCTTTTGGGGCCCCACCGCGACATACGTTCCATTACTTCCTGCGCGCCGGCCCGAGGCGGGTCAAGCAGGACCCGGTCATAGGGACGCGCATCCCAACTGCCGAAGGTCCCGGGCTCGAACAGGTTTTGCACGAAAAACTCGACGTTTTTCAGATGATTTGCGCCGGCGTTGGCGGCGGCCCGCACCAACAGGTCGGCATCGCCCTCCACCCCGACCACCGTGCCGCAGTGCCGCGCCAGGGGAAGCGTGAAATTGCCCAGGCCACAAAACAACTCCAGGACCCGGTCGGAGGGTTCGGCCTCGAGCAGACGCAGCGCCTGATCCACCATGGCGGAATTGACGACCGAATTGACCTGGATGAAGTCCGTGGGCTTGAACTCGATGTCGACCGCGGCACTGGACACGCGATAGCGCAACGGCAATGCCGGTGGGGTCAGGGGCCGCACGGTGGCGAGCCCACCGGTCTGCAAAAAGATCTGCACATTCAGCCGCGTTCCGAACTGCTGCAGCTTGTCCCGGTCGGATTCTCCCGGTTCCGCGAGCACCCGGAATACCAGCGCGGTCTGATCGTCTCCCACCGCCACTTCGACCTGCGGAATCTGCTCGCGCAACTCCAGCGCCCCCACGAGTTCCGCCAATTGCGTCGGCAGCGTGCGCAATTCGGGCGTCAGTACTTCGCAGGTTTGCAGGTCCGCAAGATACGGCGAGGAGCGTTCGCGAAAGCCCGCCAGCACGCGCTGCTTCTTGTGCACATATTTGACCCCGAGACGCGCACGGCGTCGATAGCCCCAAGCCGGGCCCTGGATCGGGTCCAGCACCTGCTGCGGACGCACACCTCCGATCCGTTGCAGGGTTTCGAGCAATTGGGATTGCTTGGCCTGCAACTGCGCCGCGGGTGCGAGATGCTGCAACGTGCAACCACCACAGAATCCGAAGTGCACGCAGCGCGGTTCGACCCTGTCAGGAGAAGCGCGCAGCACTTGCGCCAGCACCGCCTCGTCGAATTGCGCGCGGCGCTTGAACCGCCGCAGGCTCACGCTCTCGCCCGGCAACGCCGAGTCGATGAACACGGTTTTGCCGTCGATGCGCGCCACGCCGCGGCCGTCCTGCGCCAGGTCGATGACCTCCGCCGTTTCCAACGCGGAAGTCAGCGGGCGGGCCACGCGGATTCGAACTCGTGCAGATGTGTAGCCTGCGAGGCACGCAGCAGGGAACGCACGCGCGCTTCCTCCGCAGCGTGCTCGGCGGCATTGAGATGACCGCGGATCAATTCGAAGCGCAGGTAGATCAGATACGTGTTGAGTACGTCGGTTTCGCAATAGGCGCGAATCTGCGCCAGTTCGCCGCGTTGATACGCATCCCAGACATCGGCGCCGTGCATGCCGATCTTGCCCGGAAAACTCAGCAGCGTGGCAACGTCGTCGAGGCTGGCGCGGCCACGGCCCTGAAACCCCGACAAAATGTCCATGAGGTCCATGTGGCGCCAATGAAAGCGGCTCAGGTAATTGTTGTAGCGAAAGCTGCTGTCCTCATTGCCGGTCTCCCAATAGCGCGCCGCGGGTACACCGTGCAGAAGACTGCGGTAATGCAGCACCGGCAGATCGAATCCCGCGCCATTCCAGGACACGAGGTCCGGCGTGAATTTATCCAACCCATCGTAAAACCGTTCGATCAGAACCTTTTCGGACGAGGCCTCATCGCCGAGACTCCAGACCTTGAGGGATTCCCGCGTGCGCATCACCACGGAGATGGCAATGATGCGATGCTGCTCGTGGGACAGAAACTCGGAACCCGTTTCCTGACGTCGATGCGTGAACATGATCTGCGCAACCTGCGCATCCGACAGATCGTGCAGACCGAACAGGCGCCGGCCCAGATCGGTGTCCGGAACGGTTTCAATGTCAAAAACCAGCACGTGCATGACGTTCAAGCCTTCAATAAAACGGCAACGGCCACGATCAGGCCCGCTTCATCCGACAGGGTGATATGACCCTCACCCACTCCCATTCGGCGGCGAACGATTTCGCCGCGTGGTGAATAGACAACCTCGGGCTTGCCCCACGCATTTTGCACGATCCCGACGTCGCGGATCCACACGCCATGCGCAAAGCCTGTACCCATGGCCTTGACGATGGCCTCCTTGGCGGCAAAGCGCATGGCGAGAAATCGCACCGGCCGGGCCGTTTTTTTCAACTGAGCATGCTCTTCGGGCATGAGCAGATGATTCACGAAACGATCGGCGAACTTCGCGTAGGTGTTTTCGATGCGCGCCAGCTGCAGGATATCGGTGCCGATGCCGAAGATCATGAACGTGCTCGCCGCTTCAGCGTCGCGCAGCGAGCATCAGCCGCTTCATGTCGCTCACGGCGCGCGCCAGACCATCGAACACGGCTTGCGCGACGATGGCATGTCCGATGTTGAGTTCGACGATTTCACTGATCGCCGCGATGGGCGACACATTGTGGTAATGCAGGCCGTGCCCGGCGTTGACGATCAGTCCCAGCGCATCGGCCTGCCGGGCGGCGTTGCGGATGCGCTCGAATTCGCGGGCCTGGTCAGCGCCGCTGCTCTCGGCATACGCACCCGTATGCAATTCGATGACCGGTGCGCCCGCCTTCGCCGACGCTTCGATCTGGCGCGGGTCCGGATCGATGAACAGCGACACGCGGATGCCGGCAGCACGCAACTGCGCGCAGGCTTCGGCGATGCGCGCCGCCTGACCGGCAATGTCCAGCCCGCCCTCGGTGGTCACTTCGGTGCGCTTCTCCGGCACCAGACAGCAATCCTGGGGCGCGACATCGACCGCGATGCGCAGCATTTCCTCAGTGACCGCCATTTCCAGATTCATGCGCGTCTGCAAGGCCTCGCGCATGACGCGCACGTCCCTGTCCTGGATATGGCGCCGGTCTTCGCGCAGATGCAGCGTGATGCTGTCGGCGCCGGATTTCTCGGCCAGCAATGCCGCATGCAGCGGGTCCGGATAGCGCGCAAGGCGCACCTGCCGCAGTGTTGCGACATGATCGATATTGACCCCCAGGGCGATCCCGGAAGTCTGGATTTTGGACTGGCTCAACCGTGCTCCCTAGGATGCAGCGCTTTCATGACCTCGCGTGATCCGAGCGCGCGACCGTCCAGACAGGCTTCGATCGCTGCGCGCAGGATTTTCTTGGCATCACGCAAGGCAGCGGCATTTTCGAACGATTCGGCGCTCAATTCAATGAGCGAACTGCCGCACACCGCCTCCGGCGCATCGGCCTCACAGCGCATCACCGCGCCCTGCGGCCGCACCCGGTAAAAACCACCGGCCGTGACCGCATCGCCGGCATCGGTCCGCGAGAAGTCCACGCCATAGCCGAGCTGTTCCAGCAGCCGCTTTTCGAAGCGCCGCAATTGCGCCGCCTCGGCCTGACCGGTCGACAATGCGCCGATGGCGAGGGCATAACAGTCGAACAATTCAGGATGGGGGTCGAATCGCTCCGTCAATTTCATGAGCAATTCATTCACATAAAAACCGCTCATCAGGCGCGGCGGCGGCAGCTGCGTGAACTCGCCGTCGATCTCCGCAGCGGTAAGCTGCCCTGCCTCGGATTTGCCAACCCAGGAGACGAGCAGGCGCTGGAAGGGCCGCAGGCCCGCCCGCAATGCGGACTTCGGGGAGCGCGCGCCACGCGCGAACAAGGTCAGGCGCCCATGGTCGCGCGTGAAAAACTCCGCGATGCGGCTGGTGTCGCGATAAGCGTATTGGTGCAGCAGATAGGCTGGTGTCAGCCAGACGCGCTGCGCGCTCTTCACAGAGTCTGGTACCCGAACTGGCTCAAGGCCAATTCGCTGTCCGCCCAGTTCTCCTTCACCTTCACCCACAGACTCAGATGTACTGATCGCTGCCACAGGTCGTTGAGTTCGATGCGCGCCAGCCGCCCGATCTCCTTCAAGCGTTCACCACCCTGACCGATGACGATGGCTTTTTGACCCTGTCGCTCCACCCAGATCACCGCATCGATCATGATGCGGCCCTCCTCATCTGCAAATCGCTCGATCTGCACATTGATGCCGTAGGGAAGTTCCTCGCGCAATTTATGCGTGAGCTTCTCTCGCACCACCTCGGCGGCATGAAACGGCTCATCGCGATCGGTGATGACATCGGGAGGAAACAGCGGCGGCGAAACCGGCAACCGCGCGGAGATCAGGTCCACCAGACGATCGAGGTTGTCCGACTTCGTGGCCGACACCGGCACGACCGCAGAGGCCGTGATGCGCTGGGTCATGTCTTCCAAAAACGGCAAGAGTGCGCCGCGTGGGTTGACGCGATCGATCTTGTTGATGACCAGGAACAGCGGTTGCTTGAGCCCGCGAACGCGCTCCCACACCCACAAATCCTCGTCCCTGAAATTCATGGCCTCGACCACGAACACGATGACATCCGCGTCCTGGGAGGACGAGATGGCGACCCGGTTCATGTATTGATTCATGACCCGGCGCGTGGATTCGTGCAGGCCCGGCGTGTCCACCAGCACCAGCTGCGCATGTGGCCGGTTCACCAGGCCCAGAATGCGATGGCGGGTGGTTTGCGGTTTGGGCGTGACGATGCTGACCTTGCGGCCAACCAGGGCATTGACCAGCGTCGACTTGCCGACGTTCGGGCGGCCGACGATGGCCACGTATCCGGAAGTGAAAGGAGTGTCGCTCATACGGGATGCCGCAGTTTTGCCGGCAGCAGCGCGAGCATGCGGTCGGCCGCGATCTGCTCGGCACGGCGACGGCTGACGCCTTCGCCGGTAGTGTGAAGATTCAAAGGGGTCACTTCGCAGACCACCGCAAACACTTGAGCATGAGGTTCTCCTTCAACAGCGGACAAAGTATACGTGGGCAGCGGCATGGCGTGCCCCTGCAGCACCTCCTGCAGACGCGTCTTCGCGTCCTTGAGGGCAGAGGCTTCGGGCAGGCTCGACAGCCGCGGCCCGATCAGGCGCTCCACGACCCGGGCGGCGGCGTCGAATCCCGAGTCCACCATCACGGCGCCGATCAGCGCCTCCAGGGCATCGGCCAGAATGGAGGCGCGCCGAAAGCCGCCGGATTTCAGTTCGCCGGTGCCCAGGCGCAGATAGTCCCCCAGATGATGTTCAGCGGCGATCTGCGCCAATGTTTCGCCACTCACCAGCGAGGCACGCAGCCGCGACAAGGCGCCCTCGTCGGCGCGTGCATGGGCGTCGAACAACAATTGCGCTACGGCACAATTGAGAACCGAATCGCCCAGGAACTCCAGCCGCTCGTTATGCGCGGCAGCGGCGCTGCGATGAGTCAGCGCGGCCAGACACAGCGATTGGTCCTTGAATTCGTAGCCCAGCACATTTTGCGTCCATTGCCGGACGGAATCGCTGTCTGCGAGTGCGGTCACTCGACTTTCACGGTCTTATCAAACGAGGCGGTCAACGAGACGTTCGAGATGTAGGGCACCGAATGGTCGTACGCCACATGCATGGAGATGCCGTCGCCGTCCTTCTTGATCTCAACATCCTTGACGGTGATCTCAGCCACATCCTCGATGGTCCAGTGCCGGTCCAGCGACACGCGTATCCGCGCCGGATCCACGTTGTCGCCTTTGAATTCGACCGCCACCTGCTCCAGGGTGCGCACGATCTTCAAGTAGTTCAGGTAGACGGGCACCAGGCGTATGCCGGCATAGCCGATGAGTCCCACCAGGGACAGGATCATGAGCAATCCGATGAACGTGATGCCTTGTTGTCGATGTCGCATTGAAGTCTCCCTCGAAAAACCCGTGTCGCTATTGAATCGCATTCCCGATCCGGCGCCAGAGAGGCCCGTCACGAGTATCTAAATTGAGCCAGATCCGCACCGCCTTGCCGACCAGATTCTGCTCCGGTACGAAGCCGGGCGCACCTGGATCGTCAAACCGGCTGTCCTGACTATTGTTGCGGTTATCGCCCATGAAGAAGTAATGCCCTGGCGGTACGCGCCATTCGCCGGCCTTATAGGGCTTATTGGCAAACATGATGCGGTGGCGGCGCTGGTCCAACTGCTCGTACGCGGCCGTGGCACCCAGATACTCCCATTGGCCCTGTTTCGGCCCCTGATAGGTGCCGTCAGTCTGCTGGCGCATGGGCTGGTCGTTCACGTATAGCTGGTTGTTGTCATCGACGCGGATCAGGTCGCCGGGCAAACCGACGAGGCGTTTGATGTAGTTGATTTTCGGATTTGGCGGCAACCGGAACACGATGACATCGCCACGATGCGGCGCACCGGTGGGCACCAGCAACGTGTTGGAGACCGGAAGCCGCAGCCCATAGGAATATTTGCTGACGAAGATGAAATCGCCGTCGAACAGCGTCGGCATCATCGAATCGGAGGGGATCCGGAACGGTTCGAACACGAAGGAACGGATGATGAGCACCAGGATGATCACCGGAAAGAACGAACGCGCGTACTCCACGGCAATGGGTTCGCGCACGCGTTCCGCCGGCGTGCCGGCCGCCGTCGCCCGTGCGTTGCGTGCGCGCGAGAAAACAAAGCGGTCCAGCGCCCAGATCACACCGGAAAACGCACCGATCGACACCAGCATGAGACTGAAATCCACCGCTTCGTAGCGGAACAGCCGCCACAACATGCCGACGCACAGCGCCACCAGTGCATAGCCTGCCAGCCGCGCGTACAACGGTTCCTCGGCCGAGCTTGCTCCCGGATCACGTTGAGGCCGGAGGAACCAGCCATCGACGAGAATCACCAGCAGGCAGGCAACGGCTGCGCACAAGAAAATCAGAAACATGTCATCCGGATTGGCCAAGTGTGAAACTCCCGCTCGCGCCTAAAAAAATGCCTTGAAAAGTATACTTATGAACCGGCCTTCTTACCTACGCGCAGCACGGCCAGAAATGCTTCCTGCGGAATCTCCACCTGGCCGACCTGCTTCATGCGCTTCTTGCCGGCCTTCTGCTTCTCGAGCAGTTTGCGCTTGCGGCTGAGGTCGCCGCCATAGCATTTGGCGAGCACATTCTTGCGCAGCGCTTTGACGCTGGCGCGGGCGATGATGTGGCTGCCGATGGCCGCCTGGACCGCCACTTCGAACATCTGCCGCGGAATCAGTTCCTGCATCTTGTCGACCAGATCCCGCCCCTGACGGTAAGCATTGTCCTTATGCACGATCAGGGACAGCGCATCGACGCCTTCGCCATTGATCAGTACATCGAGCTTGACCAGTGGCGCGGCCTGGAAGCGGTCGAATTCGTAGTCGAAGGACGCATAGCCACGGCTGCAGGATTTGAGGCGATCGAAGAAATCCAGCACCACTTCAGCCAGCGGCAGTTCGTACTGCAGCGACACCTGGCTGCCCAGGAACAGCATCTTTTTCTGCACACCGCGCTTTTCACTGCACAGCGCGAGGACGTTGCCGACGTAGTCCGGCGGCACGAGAATGTTGGCGATGATGATGGGCTCGCGCAGCTCATCGACCCGCTCCGTCGGCGGCAGCTTGGCCGGATTGTCAACGCTGATGACCGTGCCGTCGGTCAGTTTGACTTCGTAGATGACCGTCGGTGCGCTGGTGATCAGGTCCAGGTTGTATTCGCGTTCCAACCGCTCCTGCACGATGTCCATGTGCAACAGGCCGAGGAATCCGCAGCGAAAGCCGAACCCTAACGCGGTGGACACTTCCGGTTCGTAATGCAGCGCCGAATCGTTGAGCTTGAGCTTCTGCAGCGCCTCGCGAAATTGTTCGTAGTCATCGGAGCTGACCGGGAACAGGCCGGCGAACACGCGCGGTTTGATCTGCTTGAAACCGGCCAGCGCATCGGCCGCCGGATTGCCCTCCAGCGTGATCGTGTCGCCGACCGGCGCGCCGTCGATTTCCTTGATACCCGCGATGACGAACCCGACTTCTCCGGTTTCCAGCCGCTCACGCGGCACGGGCTTCGGCGTGAAACGTCCGAGACGATCCACGGAATGACTGCGGCCCGTAGACATGACGCGGATCTTCGATCCGCGCTGCAACGAGCCGTTCATCACGCGCACCAGCGACACCACGCCGACGTAGTTGTCGAACCAAGAATCGATGATTAGCGCCTGCAACGGCGCGTCCGGATCGCCTTTGGGCGCCGGGATGCGTTTGACGAGCTGCTCGAGCAGTTCCGGAATGCCCTCGCCGGTCTTGGCGCTGACGCGGGCCGCATCGTCGGCCGGGATGCCGATGATCTCTTCGATCTCGTGAATGACCTTGGCAGGATCGGCCGAGGGTAGGTCGATCTTGTTGATGACCGGGAGCACCTCGAGCCCCTGCTCCAGTGCCGTATAGCAATTGGCGACGCTTTGCGCCTCCACACCCTGCGCCGCGTCGACGACCAGCAACGCGCCCTCACAGGCGGCCAGGGAGCGCGACACCTCATAGGAGAAATCGACATGCCCGGGCGTGTCGATGAAATTCAGTTGGTAAACTTCCCCACCAGGCGAGGAGTAATCGAGGGTGACGCTCTGTGCCTTGATGGTGATGCCGCGCTCGCGCTCCAGGTCCATGGAGTCGAGCACCTGTGCCTGCATCTCGCGCGCTTCCAGGCCGCCGCAGGTTTGAATCAAACGATCGGACAGCGTCGACTTGCCGTGGTCGATGTGCGCGATGATCGAAAAGTTGCGAATATTCTTCATGAAACCGCGGGTTGGACAAAACCGCGGATTATACCGTTCAACTGCGCAAAGATACGGCTTTAAGCAATTCTTCCCGGTCGAGCCGACCGTGGCAGACCAGTTCGCCCTCCAGCAGCAGCACCGGCACCTTGTGGCCGTAGCGGCTGCGCAGCGCGGCGTCCGCGTCGACGTCCAGGACCTCGAGCTGCCACTGGGCCGCCTCGCGCATCGACTGCAGCTCCACCTGCATCTCCTCGCACAGCGTGCAACCGTGACGCGAAAACAGTGTGAATTGCAGGCTCGCCGCTGCGCCGGTCAATGCTTGGGTCCTGCCGCTCCCAGCGAAGTGACCGAATGTGCGATGAATTCCACGGTCTGCGCCGGCACTTCACCGACCGCGGTGACCTGATGGCCCTGCACCACGGTGGAAAAGGCATAGCCGGCGCCTACACGCGCCAGACCCTGCATGGGCGGCGCGGCATTGGGCGAGGATGCCGGCGGCGCGGTTGGTTCTGATTCGACGAACACCGACACCGTGGCCACTCCGTCCGAATACACCAGATGCGTCGCGGGTGCATTGCTCTCCCCCAACGTCTGCGCACCGGACACTGTCAGACGAAATCCAGGCGGCAGTCGGCTCGCCCGAAACGCCGCCGTCGCGGGCGACGCGTTGTCGACCGAGGTGCCCTGACGCACCCATTTCATGCCCTCTGTTCGCACCGCAGTTTGCACGGCACTTTCTGGAATACTGTCGGGCATTTCCAGATTTGCAAAGACGATTTGTTCGACCACCTGGCCACGCGAATCGCAGAGCTGGGTCTTCAGCGGCATGGCGGTCTGTTCGTCCAGCCACAGGCGGTAGCCAAAACGGAACTGATCTTTCGGCGTGACACTGATGACGCGCGTTGGCCGTCCCAGGATCCGGCCCGGCGGCAGGGATGCGATCTTGTAGAACTCATCGACGTCGGCATTGAACTGCGGCAGCGATCCCAGGAAGGGATTCTTGTCCTTGCGCGGTTCCACCAGCACCGTGCGCTGATCGGGCAGATAGCAGGTGAGTTCTTCGTTGGTGCGAACGAATTCGCGGCCCGAACCGTCCATGGAGACCAGCCGCTCGGTGACCCGGCCGGCGTGCACTCGGTGCACGATGCGCAGGGTTTCCACCTGCCCCTGGCTGAGATGGAAGAAGGTGCCGTCGTAATTGCGCATCGCCAGCGCCTGGTTCATTTTGTCGAGCCAGGCGCGCGGATCATCGCCGGTGGCTGCCGCTTGCGCGAGGCCGGCGAGCAGGATGCCTGCCAACGACGCACCGGTCAGTTTGCGCAACGGCAGCAACGCACTCATGGCCGGTTGGTCAGAGGCTCGGATTGCGGTAGCGGATCGCTCGGCGGCGGTTGCTCACTGGGCGCTTCGGCGATCAACCCCGACAGGACATTGCGCTGTCCCAAGGCCGAGGAATATTTGCTGTGCGCGAACACATAGTTGGTCAGGCGCGCCGCCGGCATGGCCGTGATGCCCTCCGGCGCCGCGGCCGGCACGGTGTACGACACGGCCTCGCGCGGCCGCACAGTCGCGGTCGCGCGCACCGCAACCACCGTCGGTGCAGCAGCGGGTTGATTGGCGGCGGTCAGCGCCGGCACATCGGCCCGTCGCTCGAGGGAGACCACCGCGATTGCGGCAACGCCGGCAGCCACCGCTGCACCGGCGAGCGGGCGCCACCAGCGGCGCGCACGCGAGGCCCGCGGCAGGTCCACCACCATGGCGGGTTCTGCGTCGATCCGTCGATTGATGCCCGCAGCGAAGCCGCGCGACAGAGGTCCGCCATTGGGACTGCGAACCACCTCGGCGATCAAGGCGTAACGCCCGAACGCCTCGCGCAGTTCCGGGTCGCGCGACAGGCGCTTCAACAACAATTCAGATTCTGAATCCGGCAACTCGCCGTCGAGAAACGCCGACACTTGCTCACGAATTTGTTCGCTCATGGATCCTCAGGACGGCCCAGGCCACCGTCGAAAATTGGGCGTAGTTTTTTGTCGATGGCCTCACGCGCGCGAAATATTCGCGAGCGCACGGTACCGACCGGACAATCCATTGTCTGGGCAATCTCCTCATAACTCAAACCATCCAACTCGCGCAGCACGATGGCGGTGCGCAGGTCTTCGGGAAGGTGCTCGATCGCTTGATTGACCGTGTCGCGAATCTCATCGGTCAACAACAGCGCTTCGGGGGTTTCGGATTCCGATAATCGAGCCTGCATTTCGTAAGCATCCGGATCCTGCAGATCCAGATTGTAATCCATGGGCCGGCGCTTGCTGGCCACGAGAGCGTTCTTGGCGGTGTTGATGGCGATCCGGTACAGCCAGGTGTAGAACGCGCTGTCACCGCGAAAGGAGGCCAAGGCTCGGTACGCCTTGACGAACGCTTCTTGAGCGATGTCTTCCGCCTCGTGTGAATCGTGCACGTAACGCATGATCAGCTTCAGCACCTTGTGCTGGTATCGCAACACCAACAAATCGAACGCCGCGCGCTCGCCCCGCTGGACTCGTTCAACCAGTTTGAGGTCACCTTCCTCAACGCCCATGAATGACCCCAAACCGGCCGACACAGCCGTCAGCCTGTGGCGATAGACCCGTACGCTTTGAAAAAGTTCGCCATTTACCGACATCGATGCCATCTAAAAGCGCGCGACCCATCACGCTACGTCCGATGCGCACATGATGTCGCCCTCGAGGGTCAGCCGGGCGCGCAGGCGACGGGCGGCGGCGGCGTCACTTACCATATTGGGCAGCAACACCACCCACGGCCGATCATAGCGCCCGAAGACACCGCGCCGGAAGACCAGTAACGACACCTTGCCCAGTCGGCGCGAACCCGGTGCCAGCCGCGCCGCCCTGCGCCGACCGCGGCCATCCTCCAACACCCAATGCGGGCCACCCACCCATTCCAGCCGGAACAGTGCGCGCCCGGTGCGTCCGTGCAGGAGGCCCTGTACGGCTGCCGCGCCGGCGATGCACAACGCTGCCAGGGTTGCAAGGCGCCACACCGGTGCAAGCGGGGACAACACCAGCGTGTACCCAGCCCCGCACAACAACAGCAACGCGCCGGCCAACAGCAGCGGCGAGGGTTTGAGCTCGATGAGGATGGGCAATGGCATGGCTAACCGCGCGGCTCAGGGCCGAACGGGCGCCTGCACGATGCGATCGATGAGGGCTGCCAGGAGCGGCGCGGTTGGCCGGTCACGTCCCAGGCAGTAGTCGTACAGTACCGGGTCCTGCAGCTCGAGCAGCTCGCGGAATCCGGCTTGTTCTGCGGCGCTGGCGGACAGGAAATCCCGATCCAGGTAGCCGGTCAGCAACCGGTCCAGTTCCTTCATGCCGCGGCGGCAGCGCCAACGCAATCGGCCTGCGTCCGCAACCGGTGAGGACGCAGTGCGCATCACACTCGCCGTTCGGCGATCAGCTGTTTGATTTCGCCGATTGCCTTGGCCGGATTCAAATCTTTCGGACAGGCTTCGGTGCAGTTCATGATGGTGTGGCAACGGTACAGACGGAATGGATCTTCCAAATGGTCGAGCCGCTCGCCGGTGGCTTCGTCGCGGCTGTCGACGATCCAGCGATACGCCGCCAGCAAGGCCGCGGGTCCGAGATAGCGGTCGCTGTTCCACCAATAGCTGGGGCAACTGGTCGAGCAGCAGGCGCACAGGATACAGGCCGAGGGACGGTCCACCCGCTCCTGGTCTTCCTTGCTTTGCAACCGCTCCTGATCCGGCGGCGGTGGCGTGCGCGTCTGCAGCCAGGGCTTGACGGAGGCGTACTGCGCATAGAAATTCCCCAGGTCCGGCACCAGGTCCTTGATGACCGGCATATGCGGCAGCGGATAGATGCGCACCTCGCCACGCACCGCATCGCAGGCGCTGATGCAGGCCAGACCATTACGGCCATCGATGTTCATGGCGCAGGAACCGCAGATGCCTTCGCGGCAGGAGCGGCGGAAGGTCAGCGTCGAATCGACCTCGTTCTTGATCTTGATCAACGCGTCCAGAACCATTGGACCGCAGTCATCCATGTCGAGGGTGTAGGTGTCGATGCGCGGATTGCGGCCCGAGTCCGGATCGAAGCGATAGATCTTGAAGGTGCGCACATTCTTGGCGCCAATGGGTGCAGGGAACACTTTGCCGTTCTTGTCGATCTTGGAATTGGCGGGAAGGGCGAATTCAACCATGGACTTTAAACTCCTGACACCGGCTCAATAGGTACGCGCTTTGGGCGCAATGGTCTGGACATCGTCGGTCAGCGTGTTGAGGTGCACGGCGCGGTAGTCGATGCGGGTGGATCCTTTTTCATCCACCCAGCACAGTGAATGCTTCATCCAGTTCTGATCGTCACGGTCCGGGAAATCCTCCCGTGCCTGCGCGCCGCGGCTCTCCTTGCGGTTCTCCGCCGAGTGCAGCGTCGCCACCGCCTGGCCGAGAAGGTTGTCCAGTTCCAGGGTTTCGATCAGGTCCGTATTCCAGATGAGCGATCGATCGGCCACCAGTACATCGGCGAAGGAGTCGAACACCTTGGCAAGTTTGCGCTTGCCGTCATTGAGCGTCTCGCCGGTACGAAACACCGCCGCATCGCTTTGCATGGTGCGCTGCATGTCGTCGCGGATGTCCGCGGTGAGCCGCGCACCCTTGGCATGGCGCAGCTTGTCGAGGCGCGCAACGGCAGCCGCGGTCGCATCGGCCTTGAGCGCGCGATGTGGCGTGCCTGGCTTGAGGGTGGCGGCGCAATGACGTGCCGCAGCGCGTCCGAACACCACCAGATCGAGCAGCGAATTGGAACCAAGACGGTTGGCGCCGTGCACCGATACGCAGGCCGCTTCGCCCACCGCCATCAGACCCGGCACGATGGTTTCGCGCTGCGCACTGTCCAGCGTCACCGCATCGCCGTTCACCGTGCAGGGAATACCGCCCATGTTGTAGTGAACCGTGGGCAGAACCGGAATCGGTTCCTTGTTGACATCGACGCCGGCGAAAATGCGCGCCGTTTCGGCGATGCCGGGCAGGCGTTCCTTGATGACATCCGGACCCAGGTGCTCCAGATGCAGATGGATATGATCCTTTTCGCGACCGACGCCGCGTCCCTCGCGAATCTCCACCGTCATCGAGCGACTGACCACGTCGCGCGAGGCAAGGTCCTTGGCATTCGGTGCATAGCGCTCCATGAATCGTTCACCGGCGGAATTGGTGAGATACCCGCCCTCGCCGCGCGAGCCTTCGGTGATCAGACAGCCCGCCCCGTAAATGCCGGTGGGATGGAACTGCACGAACTCCATGTCCTGCAATGGCAGACCGGCACGCAGCACCATCCCACCGCCATCACCGGTGCAGGTATGGGCGGAGGTGCAGGAGAACCAGGCGCGGCCATAGCCGCCGGTGGCGAGAATGGTCTTGTGCGCGCGAAAGCGATGCAGCTTGCCGTCCGACATGTCCAACGCCAGCACGCCCCGGCATTCGCCGCCCTCCATGATCAGATCGAGCGCGAAGTACTCGATGAAGAACTCGGCCTTGTTCTTCAGCGACTGCTGATACAGCGCGTGCAGCATCGCGTGGCCGGTGCGATCGGCGGCGGCACAGGTGCGCTGCGCGATGCCCTTGCCAAAATGCGTGGTCATGCCGCCGAAGGGCCGCTGATAGATCCGGCCCTCTTCAGTGCGGGAAAACGGCACGCCGTAATGTTCCAGTTCGATGACGGCCGCGGGCGCCTCCTTGCACATGAACTCGATGGCATCCTGATCGCCGAGCCAGTCCGAGCCCTTGACGGTGTCGTACATGTGCCAGCGCCAATCGTCCTCGCCCATGTTGCCAAGAGCCGCGGAAATGCCGCCTTGTGCAGCAACCGTGTGACTGCGGGTCGGGAACACCTTAGTCAGACAGGCAGTGCTCAGCCCGGCCTCGGCCAGGCCGAAGGTGGCGCGCAGTCCGGCGCCGCCGGCGCCTACGACCACGACGTCGTAGGTGTGGTCGATGATTTGATAGTCGCTCATGAGGTAGGATTTCCGAAAACGATGCGCAGAATGGCGAACACGGCGGCGGCAGCAGCCACGATATGCGCGAAGCGCGCTGCCAGCAGGCTGCCGATCTTCGTTGCGGGCGCGTGCACGTAATCTTCGATGATGACGCTGATGCCGAGATAGGAGTGATAGGCCAGCGACAACACCAGCAGCAGGAGCAGGAAGCCGTTTAACGGTCTGCCGATAAAGCCGATAACGGCGACATGCTGCAGGGTTCCGAGCGCGAGCATCGAGACAACGAACCAGACGGACAGGGGCACCAGCGCGACCGCGCTGACGCGCTGCGCCCACCAATGCTCCGCACCGGTGCGCGCCGACCCCAGACCCAGCACGCGCCCCAGTGGGCTGCGCAAACTCACTTGACCACCCACGCGGTCACGGCGAGGCTCAGCAGCACGGTGCCGGCCACGACCACCCAACCACTGATCCGGCTCTGTTGGCGTTCGAAGCCCAACCCCGCATCCCAGAACAGATGGCGGATGCCGTTGAGCAGATGAAAGAAAAACGCGGCGGCGAAACCGAGCAGAACCAAGATGCCCAATGGACCGCACAACAGCGCGCAGACCGGTTCGTAGCTTGCGACGCCGTCGGCTGCACTGACAAACCATAGCGAGAGCAGCAGAAAGCTGACAGCCAGCACTACGCCGGATAACCGATGCAGAATGGACAGGGTGTTGCTGATCTGCCAGCGATAAATCCGCACATGCGGAGAGAGCGGCCGTGAGGGTGTAGCCATTTTAAAGGGTCCTAATGTCGAGCGTTGGAACCGATGGAGAGGTCAAAAGTCGATGCAACGACCACGCAACTCCCAATCACCGTAGCGCGTCGGGTCCGGACCTTGCCGACCGCCGATTTCCTGCTGTTGCGGCCCTTTTGCAGGCGTCTCTAACGCCGGCCGCGGGTCTTGCGTCGCCGCTCCACCCTGCTCGTCTGCTTGATTCATAGGATGCAAAGTTTGCCAGAAAATGGGTTCAAAAACCCAACCAATACACGGGAAAATGCTGTCTTTTACGACCGACGCGCGGCGAGGATTGACAATGCCCACGGTTCACCCTTTGATGATGCCATGGAACCCTCAGGCGGACGCCTAGCTTATTTGGGAGTTTTACGCATCGGCGGGCCCGACGCGCTGCCTTTTCTGCAGGGACAATTGTCGAACGACGTCCTAGCCGTACAGCGCGGCAGCAGTCTACTCGCTGCCTGTTCCAGCGCACCGGGACGGGTGCTGGCGGTTTTGCGGCTGTTCGCGCATCCCTCCGGCGTCGTTGCGCTGCTGCCTCGTGACCTGGTCGGACCCACGCTGGCGCACCTTCGCAAATTCGTCCTGCGCGCCAAGGTCCAGTTGGATGATGCCAGCGATGTGCTGAGCGTCGGCGGCTGCAACGGACCCGATGCACTCCTCCGCGCCGGCATTCCGGTGCCGCTCGCCGGCCAGTGCCTACAACTCGCAGAGATTTCCGTCGCAACGGTTCCAGGCGATGCGCAGCGCTTCTGGGTGGTCGCCCCGCCTGCCACGCTGGCGCAGAGCCTGCAATGGTCGCCGGCATCGACTCCTGATTTTGAGCGCGAGTGGCGACGGCGCGATGTGGAATACGGTCTGCCACAGGTGTATCCTGCCACTCGTGAATGCTTTGTTGCGCAGATGTTGAATCTGGATCTCCTCGAGGGCATCAGCTTCACGAAGGGCTGTTACACCGGTCAGGAGATCATCGCGCGCACACAGCATCTGGGGCGCATCAAACGACGCCTGTTCAAACTCGACTTGCCGCCCGGCTCTTACACCATCGGCGATGCGATCCAGCTTGGCAACGGACGCTCGGGCCGGTTAACTGAAGTAGTCGAACTGCCCGAACGTACTGTGGGTCTAGCAGTGTTGAATCTGGAGACCGGCGGCGACACCGACGCGCAGTCACTCCCGGGCGCCGACA
>JANMXI010000295.1:0-27864 GCA_031394735.1 Pseudomonadota bacterium
CATCACACTCACCAACTACACGCTCGAGGTGATGCTGAATGCGAAGGATCTGCCGGGTTACGATTGGACCAATTGCAATCCCACCATGCCTGCGCAGCCCGCGGAAAGACGAATGCCGCCATCGACAAGAGGAGCAGGAGCAGCCATCGCCGTCGGTCGACTGCGTACGCGAAAGTGTTCATGTGGCATCCGTAAAGGTGGAGCTCACCACACGTCGCACGTAGCTGGGCTGCCCGTACAGACCCGAGGTGGCGGTCGAGCGAATCACATAGGAATTGCTGGGGACAGCGCCATTGGTGAATGTCGTGGCTGCACAACTCACGACCACAGAGAAACCATTGGCGGCCACCTCGGTCAAGGTGAGTGTAGAACTCGAAACGCAACTGCCATTGAGCGCGCGATAAGCGCCCCATTCCACACCCGCGCGCGCAGCAACCAGTGCGCGGGTCTGCATCAGCCCCATGGTCACCGCGTGCTGCTGGCCCGATCCAACGCGTATTGCCACCGCCGACAACGCGCCGAGCACGACGACGAGGAATAGCGCGGGAACCAGCGCGAAACCGGATGACGTCAATCGAGACTTCCGAAGGCCGCTCATGGTGAATTCGCCAACTGCACTTCCTGCAGCAGTTGCACCGACTCGCTGCTGCGGGTCAGTTGCATGGTCAGGGTCACCAGCGCGTTACGTTGCGCAGTGCCTGCGGTATACACGAACTGACAGGCGCCTATATCCACCGCCACAGTCGCAACCGTAGCGCCAGAGGATACCAACCCGGAACCGCTGGTGGACTGGGCGCTTGCGACCGGATAGCCGGTGTAGCGTCGCAAAGTCTTCGCGGTCGTATCGCATAAGTAGGACACGGGACCATTGACGAGGTACACGCGCTTCCCCGGCGAACCAAACGCAAATTTGAATGCGGGGCTCAAGGTCACGAGGTTTTCGTTGGCACTGGATCCGGTGGCGATGGAAATCGTCGTGCCCGACGGCGTGATGACATTGGCCATTGAATACGCATCCGCGCCGGGGACACCCACGTTGTAGACGGATAGATAATGCGTGGTGGAGCTCCACGGCAACGTCAACTGCGTGAACGGCACCGTCGTAGCAAACGCGCCATCGGCAGCCGTGAAATCAAGATCCAATGTGGCGTTCGTCAACGGACCGGCGTCGCGATAGCGCGCGCCGTCGACAGTGCCGATCAGCTCCAGGGCCGTGACTGAGCCGCTGCTGCTGATCCGCACGCTCGCGGGCAACGCACCGCGCAGATCGCGTCCCATGAACCGCAATGCGCTGTCGGCATCATCGACGAGTTCGGCGCGGCGCTCCTGTGCGCTATACGCGTTCATCGGCGTGACGATGAACATAGCCATGAACGCGACCACGATGGAGCCCACCGCGATCGTAATGACCAGTTCGATCAGGGTGACACCACGTTGCCGCATGTCAGTAACTGGTCCTGTAACCGGTGAGCTTGACGTTCACGTTGGGTGAACGGGTGACGGTGATGTCGATACGACGCGTGGACGCCGCCGGCACGCCGGTCAACGCCGAAGACTGCGCGACACTGACATTGACGGTATAGGCCGACAACGCCGCAATCGCATTGCCAAACTGATCCTTGGCGCCCACATCGACCAGCCCGTTGTAACTGTCGACGAGATCCCAGCTGGCTCGTCCAGTATTAGGCGGCGCGCCATTCGGGTCGACGACCCAGCGTTGCAAAATTTCGTCCATATAAGCTTGCGCGATCGCCGCGGCTTGTTGCTGCAGCATGGCATCGGCACTGCGGCTGGACACTGCCGACATGGCGCCTAGAACCGTGGAGGCAGCGATCGAAACAATGGTGATGGCGACCACGAGCTCGATCAATGTCACGCCTCGTTGAAGCCGACGCATGCTCATTGCACCTGCACGAAGCCGGTGCCGGCGTCGATGCTGATGCTGCGCGCACCAATGGTCAGCGTCGTTGCGGGACTCGAGGTCAGTCGTCCCTGAGTATCGAATTGAAAGATGCCGGTGGGCGACACGGTGGTTGCGGAAGGCGTGGTGCCCAGGATCGTGGAGCCATCACCGCTGAGCAAGGGTGTCGACCAGGTGGTGTCAGCAGTGTTGCATTGATTGCCGGAGGCGGCTTGCTGTGCGCCCAGATACCCGCCTGCACTGATCGTGATCCGTGCCGGACAACCGGTGATCACTGCGGTTTTTTGTGCAGAGCGCAGCGCGGCGGCGATTTCATCCGCATAGCCGCGCTGCGAGAATGCAGATTGGTCAAAGAACCGCGGCCCCATGGTCGCGGCCAGGATTCCCAGAATCGAAATCACCACCACCAACTCGATGAGAGAGTATCCGTTCAATACGGACGCCGCTCTGCGGCTGATCACCGGTCGCATCATGCCACCCTCTCGTCGAGTATCGACTCCTGTGCGGAAGCTAGCTCGCTCGTTAGCAGGCCGAGGTATCAATCGTGACGACCGGTGCAGCACCGGCTGATGCCGCAGGCGCATAGGTCACCGAACAATTGGCCGGAGTCGTGGCGCCGACCTTGGTCCATTTCGCCGAACCGGTCGTTACCGGCGAACCCGGCGTAAACGTAAAGTCGCTGCTGGAGATCGTGCTGAGCGCATACGCAATGCCCGTTGCACCAGAGTCCGGGTAGCTGTTGCTCAGCGTGACGGTGTTGCCTTCCATCGGCACGGAGACCGTGGACGAGGTGGCCATGGCCATACCGCGAGCCAGCGAAGCGGCGCTCTTGACGCTGCCGGCGAGGCTGTTGATGGTGGCGGCGCGGGCTTGGGTTTCCAGCGAGATGAATCGCGGAACCGCAAAGGCGGCCAAAATGCCGAGGATGGTGATCACGACCACCAGTTCGATGAGCGTGAAACCACGCGCGAGAGACGTCTTCATGTCCGAAACTCCACGGCGCGTCCGCGCCTGCAAATGTGTGAAAAACCCATGCGCGCAATCCACGCGCTGTCCTACTTAAAATCGGTCAAATCGGGCAACTCTTGAGTACTACAACCGAAGGTTGAGACTTATGTCTCATTCGCGACCTCCTGTCAGCCGACGTGACCGACCTTGCCGATCATGTTCCACATCGGTAGGAAGACGCCCAGGGCCAGGATCAGCACCATCGCGCCCACGCCGACGATGAGAACGGGCTCAATCAAGGCGGTCAGGTTGCGCAACCGGTAATCCACTTCCCGCTGATAAAAGCCCGACACCTCTTCGAGGAGATCGGTCAACTCGCCCGTTTCTTCGCCAACCGCGATCATTTGCAGCACCAAGGGCGGGAAGATGCCCACAGCACCCGCTGCACGGCTCAAAGAGTCCCCCCGCTCCACGGCATCTCGCAGCCGCAACAAGCGTTCGCCCAGGTACTCGTTACCGGCCGAGCGGGCCAGCAACGTTAGCGCCTGGATCATCGGCAGACCGGCATCCAGGGAGATCGCCAGCGATCGCATGACCCGCGACAGCACGGCCTGATTCAACAGGTCGCCCAGCACCGGCACGCGGAGTTTCATCCGGTCCCAGGAATAGCGGCCTGCCTCGGTGGCGATGTGTCGGCGCAGGAGAATGATCCCGACGCCGATCGCGGCCAGAATCATGATGCCGTGCGCGCGCGCAAAATCGGAGGTGCCCATGATGACGCGGGTCGGCCATGGGATGTCGTTACCCAGAACCTTGAACAGCGGCGCGAAATTCGGAATGACGAACACCGTGATGACCGCAAGCGCAATGCCGATGATGCTGATGACGATCAGCGGATAGCGCAGCGCCGCCTTGACGCGATCCTGCACATCCTGATCCTGAGCAAGATATTCGCTCAAGCGAAGGAATGAATTGTCCAAGGTGCCGGTGGACTCCCCGACCCGCACCATGCTGATGAACAGCGATGGGAAAATGTCCGTATGGCGCGCCAGCGAGGACGCAAAGTCCCGCCCGGACTCCAGGCTTTGTAGCACATCGTGCAGCGCGTCGCGCAGTTGCACGTTGTGGGTCGATTGCGCCAATCCTTTCAGGCCCCGCAACAGGGGCAGTCCGGCCTTGGTAATCGAATACATCTGCCGCGCAAACAACACCAGGTCCACGGTCGAGACCCGACGCGCACGAAATTTCTGCATCAATTCGGTGACGGACGTGCCGCCCGCGGCGGCAGGCGCGATCTCCAGAGGCGTGATGCCAAGGTTCAACAATCGACCGGCGACAGCCTCGGCGTTGTCCGCCTCCAGACGGCCGGTGATCAGATCACCGCGTCCTGAACGGCCTCGATAACGAAAATTCGACATGGCTTAAGCCCGTTGCTCCAGGAGCTGCTCGACGCTGGAATCAGCCAAGGGCTCTTCAAGATCGGCATCGAGAATTTCCTCCAGACCCGAACCCACCGCCATGGCTTCCGCCAACGAGGTGACGCCGGACAAGGCCAGATCGATCGTGCCCTGCGCCAGCGGCACATAGCCCTCGCTGCTGCGTGCCGCGCGCGCGAAACCTTCCAGATCGCCACGCCGAACCGCGTCGGCGAGAGGCCGGTTGATCTCGAGTAATTCGTACACCGCGACGCGACCGCGGTAGCCGCTCAGGTTGCAATAGGTGCAACCCGCGCCGGCCATGAACTTCTGCCGGTCCGCCACCAGGTTCGGCCGGCAACTCGCCAACCAGGCCAATTGATTCGGCGTGGGCTGTGTCGGCTGCGCACAATCGGTGCACACCCGGCGCACCAATCGCTGCGCCAGCACGCCATGCACCGCCGCGGCGATCATGTAACCGGGAGCGCCCATGTCGAGCAGACGATTCACCGTGGCGACGGCATTGATGGTGTGCAGCGTGGAAAACACAAAGTGTCCGGTCATGGCGCCGCGCAGGGCGATCTCCACCGTTTCACGGTCGCGAATTTCACCGACCAGAATGATATCCGGATCCTGACGTAAGGCGGTCCGCAACACGCGCGCGAAGTCCAGACCGATCTTCGACATCACCTGCACCTGCGTGATGCGATCGAGCCGGTATTCCACGGGGTCTTCCACCGTGATCACTTTCACGCCGGGCCGGTTGATGTGATTCAGCGCCGCATACAACGTCGTGGTCTTACCGCTACCGGTGGGGCCGGTGACCAGCACCATGCCGGCGCTGCGTTCGACCAGACGACGAAAGCGCTGCTCGGTTTGCGGATCCATTCCCAGATGTTCGAGCGACAACTGCGCCGAAGATTGATTCAGCAACCGCATCACCACCGACTCGCCATGCGTCGTGGGCATGGTCGCGAGCCGCACGTCCAGCCCACTGTCGCGAACGCGCAGGGAGAAACGTCCGTCCTGGGGCAGGCGCTTCTCGGCAATGTCCAAACCGCACATCAGCTTGAGTCGCGTCACCAATGCACCGGCGACGCGTTTGCCTTCGATAACCTGTTCCTGCAAAACGCCGTCGACGCGCAATCGAATACGCAACTTGTCCTCGCCCGGCTCGATGTGAATATCCGACGCGCGCGCCTGCACGGCATCCTGAAACATGGTCTGCAACAGTCGCAGCACCGGCGCATCCGGCGAACCTTCGTCCGCCGTCAGATTCTCCAGATCGACATCGCCTTCCTTCAGATCGTCGCGAACCGCTTCTGCCAGCGAGGCGATCTCATCGGTCTGCCGGTAGACCAGATCCAAGGTGCGCAAGAAGTCTGCTTCGCCGACCAGCGCCAATCGTAGAGGCTGGCGCAGCTTGGCCTGCAATTCGTCATAGGCATGCAGATCCGACGGGTCGGCCATGCCCACCAGCAAGCCGCGCGCGTCCTGATGCAGCACCAGCGCGCGATAGCGGCGCGCCAGCGGTTCGGGCAGCAGCTTGACGGCTTCGCGATCGATGCGTACCTGCTTCAGATCGACGAACGGCACCTGCAGATGCTTGGCGAGAAATTCATGCAGCGAGCTTTCGGTGACGTAGCCCAGATCGGCGAGGACACGGCCGAGCTTGCGGCCCGTGCGCTTCTGATCCGCCAGTGCCGTGGCGAGTTGTTCGTCCGAGATGACCTTCTGCTGAACCAGCAGTTCGCCGAGGCGGATTTTGCGTCGAATGCTCATGGCTGCGACAACACGCGGTTCAACGCACGCCGTTGGCGGATTTCGGATCCAATGCCGCGGCACGGTCCAACGGCTCGGCCGCCAATTGCTTCCATTGATCGTCGTTCTCGATGACCACCGGACGCAACAGAATCACCAGCTCCGTGCGGACTTCGCGACGGCGCTGACTCTTGAACAGATTGCCGAGACCAGGGATGTCGCCCAGGAGCGGCGTGCGGTAATCCTGATAGCCGCGCGTGGTGCGCATCAGTCCGCCGATGACGATGAGCTGCCCACTCTTGGCTTTGACGACGCTGTCGGACTCGCGCACCTGGCTGAAGGCCAACGGCAGCGCGTCGGTCACGCCTGCGACGGTCAATTGCTTGATCTTCTCGCTGACGTCACTCACCGTGGGGTGAATGTGCATGATGACCTCGCCGTCGGCGCCGATCTGCGGCGTCACGTCCAGTGCAATACCGGAGAAGAACGCAGCCAGATCGACATCGCGATTGGTGGCCGACGCCGTGCCCACGACGGTGTTGCTGGACACGCCGGTGACGAAATATTCATCCGACCCGGCCTTGATCACGGCCTTTTGATTGTTGAGCGTGGAAACGCGCGGACTGGACAGCACTCGCGTCTTGCCCTGCGTGCTCAACAACTCGATGAACGAACTGAAGTCGGCGGTTTTGATCGCCACCGAGAACGCGCCACCCAGCGTGTTGGTAATCGTGTTGGCGACGGAAGGAGCCCCCAACGACACCGCTTTGGAAGGCTGATTGAACAGATCCGCGCTGCCGAAGCCATTCTGCGGGCCGGTCTGCGCGCCGCCGATGATGCTGGCGCCGTCGTGACCGAGCAGCGTCCAGTTGATACCGGCCTGGAATCCATCGGAGAGCTCCACTTCGAGGATCTTCGCCTCCAGGATCACCTGGCGCGTCGAGATCTCCTGAATCTGGCTCAAGAATTGCTGAACATCGCGTAATTCAGCCGGCAGCGCACGCACCGCGATCACGCCGGACTGCGCATTGAAAATGATGGCACGACCGCCAGTGGGCGGCACCAAGGCGTGCAAGCTGTCTTCCAAATCCCGCCAGAAATCCGAAGACGAGCGGGTCGAAATGCTGGTGCCGGTGATGTCGACCACGCGGTTCTGCTCCTGACCCGTGCCGCCGCGGCTGCCGAATACGCCACCCGGAGGCTCGCTCAATCCCGAGCCTGACTCGCCGCCGCCATTGCTGCCGCCACCGCCGCCATTGACGCCATTGTTCCCCGACTTGGCCGCCTGGCCCACCTGGCCGGAGGAGACGCGTGTACGTGAAGTACCACGCCGCTCCATGTCGATGTAATTGATCTGAAACAGACGCGTCTGCACGGCCGGCGGCACGATGATGAAACCGCTGGGCAGGCGACGATAGTCGTAGCCATAGGCTTCGCGCACGGCATCGAGCACCTCGGGAACGGTGACGTTGTTCATCTTCAACGTGATGGTTCCGCCCACACCCGGTTCGAGCACGATGTTGTACGGCGTGCCGTCGGCCAGGCCTTCGAAAAACGGGCGGGCCTTGGCGTCGGTGACGGCAATGTTGAAGCGCGCTTCCTCGGCGGCATGCGCCATCGCAGTGAACAGCAGCGCGCAGGCCGTCAGCGTCAGGAAATGTCGGGGATGCATGATCATGGAGCTCCGTTGACGACCCGTGGCGCACCCGCCGCAGGCTTTTTGAAATTGGTGACTGCAGCGTTCAACTGCAGTTCATGGATGATTCCCTTCCGCAACCAGCGAACACGTTCGCTTGAAATAGCGCTGATACTGCCGCCACTGACGTCATCGCCGGTCTTGACCAGGCGGCCATCGACGATCGCCGTACGGTCCTCGCCACGCGTGAAGATGGCACTGACCACCGGCAATTGATCACGCACTGCTGCGCGCGCCACAGTATGTGGCTGTGGCGGTCGCGTCGGATCGCGAAGGCCTTCGGCTGAGGCAAACGGCGCAAGCATCACGCAGAAGAGTGTGAATGCACGCTTCATACGGAGATCCATTGCCGCGACAGGCTCAGGGCGCCGATCACGATGCGCACGCGGTTATTGGGGTACTCCCCGGCAGTGAGCTCAACCCGCTGCCAATGAATCTGATACGGCATCTTCTCCAGTGCATGCAGGTAGGCGACGATGGACGCGTAGTCACCCTCGACCACCATCTCCACCGGATGAAGGAACGGCCCTTGATCGGCGTCCTTTTCCGCCTTCTGCATGGGCGTCTCGACGACAGCCGGTTCCTTCGTCGTAGCCGACACACTCTGCACGGGCAAATTCTCGAGGCTGACCAGATGCAATCCGTGCTGGCCGGCCAGCATTTCGCGCAACATGTCGGTCATGCGACCCGGCGACACATAGCCTTGGGCAGCGCTGTTCAACTCGGCATCCAGTGCATCCAGACGATGCTTTAGGGCGCGATTGCGAATCAGCGCGACGACAGCCGGGTCCTGCGCGATCGCAATCCCCGCCTCGTCCACCGCCACGATCTTGTCGCGCGCGCCATTCAGGCGTTGTTCGGCCAGGTGCGTGCGCTTGAGAAGCGGATCCATCAGCAGGACCTGCCAGATGCAATACAGGGCCACGACGCCCACCGCGAAGACCATGCCGCGCTCGCGCAACGACATTCGGTCTAGTCGCTCCACCAGCGGCCGCACGCGCATGTTCATGGTGTTCAGCGCAATCATTTGTTTGCATCCTTCTCGGCGAAGCTGATACCGGGCGCGCCGACATCAAAGACTGACGTCGCCGGCGCTTCTTCGGCGCTCGCGCGATGCAGCGCAAGGCGGTCGAAATTGACGCCTGCCAAGGCCGGTTCACGCGCCAGCGCCGCAAGATAGGCCGGCACCAGATGCGGGTCCGTGGTGGAGCCACGGAATGCCAATTGACCGTCACCCACGGCCACGACGATTCGTCGCAACCACAAGCCTTCCATCTGCGACCGTGCCAACGCCTCCAGGCGCGCCGCGAACCCAGACTTTGGATTCGCCACGCCGCTGTGCACGATATCCAGCGCACGTTCGCGCGAGGCGATGTCCAGGCTCAGGCGTTTGGCATCGACGTCCAGATCGGCGAGGCTCTGCGTCGGTTTGATCGATGCGGTGGCGCGTTCAGACATGGCCATTTCAGCGCCCTGCTGCTGTTCCAGCGACGTCAAGGTGCGTTCCAAACGCGCATTGCGCCAGCCTGCAAATCCCGCCAATCCGCCGAGGCAGACTGCCAGAAGCAACAAGGAGATGCCGATCGCGCGCGCCGAAAACAAATGCTTCTGCGCGCCGAGAATCGGTTGATAGAGGTTTACCTGTTGTTCCATGGATTAGTCCGGTCTCTTATAAAGACCGGTACTCCTGACGCAGCGCCGCGCCCACGGCCATCAGACACTGCGACTGCGCCGCCGACTCCAGCGGCGATGCACATTGCATCAAGGCGTTCAGGTCCAGGATCGACACCTCAAAGCCGCTTTCTGCGCCGAGGTCTGCGGCCAGCGCGCTGGCGCGCTCACCCATCGGGGCAATTGCAATCCGCGTGATCGGCGGCTGATCGAAGTGACGTTCGTAGTAATCGAGCGAGCGTTGCAATTCCAACACCACGCTTTCCGAATTGAGCGGAGCAATTTGCAGATTCATCTGCCGCGCAAAATAAAAGGTCGTGCCGCGAACCAGCACGACCGTGGCCGTGGATTCGCCGAGGTGCAGCATCGCAATGCCATTCGCCGCGGCGGGCAACAGTCCTACTAGGTTTCGCAGGCACAATTCCGGCACATCGACGACATCAAAGGCAGGAAACCCCGCCAATATCGCGGATTGCCTTTCAACCGCGTTGAGTCGCGCCGCCACCGCATACATCATGCGTCCCTGGCTGCCACGGCTTTGCGGCGGAATGTCGAACACGTCGATGACGGCGTCCTCGACGCGAAAATCGATGGTGTCGCGCAATCGCCAGCGCATGGCTGCGCGCAATTCCGCGGGCGGCACATCCGGTGTTTCGACCAGCGCCAATTGATAGTCAGTGGATTGCAACACGCCGCTGATCGCCATGTTCGGCAGATCCAGCGCGCGCAGTGCTGCGGCCGCGGCGTCAGGACCTGCGGCGACATTGATGGGAATCGATTCGTAGCGATCCAGCAGTGGCGATCCGCCGGATTCGCGGCGCACTACCGCCACGTCCATCCGATCTCCCGAAATCGCGATACCGATACGGCCTTTTGTTGCCGCTTTTCGCTTCAGCAGTCCGAACACACAACCTCCATGCTGAGCAGGCCGTCTCATTCGGCCCGTCATAGGTCTTCGTATCGGACTTTGCGAAGCGATCTTTAACAGAATGAGCGGGTATGGATCTCAGTTCAGAGCGATCCGCTCATCAAGCGTGACGGACGTCACAGCGTGTCGGGAGATGCGACCGCTATTTCAAGGAGGCGAGATAAGCGATGAGCGCAGCGCGCAGTTTGGGATCGGTGAGTCCAGCGAAGGGCATGACGTTGCCGGGCACGGCTTTTTGAGGGTCGGTCAGGTATAAATCGAGATTTTTCTCATCCCAGGTGAGGCCCGAGGACTTGAGCGCGCGACTGAAGCGAAAGCCCGCAAAATCGCCGGCCTTACGACCCACCACGCCTTTCAGGCTGGGCCCGACACCATTGGCGCCGTCAGTCGAATGACACACGCTGCATTGTGCGAACGCCGCCTTGCCGGCGGGATCCTGCGCCAGCACCGAGCCGGCCGGTATCAGTGCAGCGCCTGCGATGCCAAGCAGGAATCGGAAATTTGAACGCATACTCGCAGCACCTCTGATTGAATTATTCGATGCCATCGACAATGCATTACAGCATGCGCGGCCGTTGCGTGTAAGAAATCAAGTCGTCACCGAGGCGCAGCGCCAGCGCGGCCAGCGGACCGGTGGGATTGAAGCCGGAATTGTGCGGATACACCGAGGCGCCGACGACAAACAGATTCTCGGCGTCCCAGTGCTGCAAATGCGGCGACACCACGCTGTTCGATGGGTCCGCACCCATCGGCGTGCCGCCCGTGACGTGCGTGGACTGGTAGAAGCGCGTGTCAAAGGACGGCTCCAAACCTGCGACCGACCCCATGATGTCGGGTGACATGGCTTTGGTGATGGTGCCGATCTTACGAGTCACCCAATCCGACATCTTCACTTCATTGTCGCGAAAGTCGAAGGTCATGCGCAGCAGCGGTTGGCCATAGGCGTCCGTATAGCCAGGATCCAGATCCAGAAAATTCTCCTGATGCGGGTAACAACTGCCCTGCCCCGAGACATCGAAGGAATGCGCGTACCAGGACGCATTCGCCTCCTTCCACTGCGTGCCCCAGCTCGGCGTGCCCTCGGGCACCATTCGTCTGGCAATCGGACGGCCGTTGGAAACCGCAGCGCCGATGCTCGCACCCCCGAGAAAGCCCAGCCCCGAATGATCGAAATTGTCGTTGTTGAACTCGTCGATGATGGTGGCAGTGCCGCCGCTCGCCAGGAACGGATTGATCCAGCGATTCTTGAAAAACACATTGACGCCCGAGAAGGTCTGGTAGCAAAAATTCTTGCCCACGACTCCTGTCCTCGTTTCCGGGTCATACGGCTTGCCGATGTGATCCAGCAACAGCAAGCGCGTGTTTGTCATGGTAAACGCACCGAGAACCACCACATCAGCCGGCTGTTCATATTCAATGCCGGTCACGAGATCGATATAGCGCACGCCCGTGGCGCGCCGGGCCTTCGCATCGTAATTGATGCCGAGCACATGCGCACGCAGGCGGATTTCAAAACTCTTTCGCTGCAACAGCATCGGATACAACAGCACATCCGGCGTGCCTTTGGCCTGCGCTTCGCAAATGAAGCGCTCGCAATGGCCGCAGTACTGACATTGTCCGAGCTTCTGCCCATCAGGGTTGACGTAAATTCCGGTCGAGTTCGCCGATGGATTGGGAAATGGCTTGTACCCCAGCGACTCGGCAGCGTGCTTGAAAATCGAACCCGCCTCGGTGATCTCCAACGGCTTCTGCGGATATTCATGCAAGCGCGGACCCTCGAACGGATTGCCGCCCGGTTGGATCTTGCCACGCAGGTTGCCCGCTTTGCCGGACACGCCGAATAGCTTTTCGAAGAGGTCGTGGTACGGCTCCATCTGCGCATAGCTCACGCCCCAATCCTGCAAGGGCATATGCTTCGGAATGATGCCCTTGCCGTAACGGGATTCGTAGCGCGTGCGGATCGCGGGGTCGTACTCCGCCCAGCGCCAAGATTGCCCGTTCCAATGATTGGCCGCTCCACCCATGCCTTCGCCGGGAAGAAACGCCGACATCCAGCGGATCGGATACGACGGATCGCTGCGGTTGTGGCGCAGCGAATACGGTTGCACCGACCAATCCTGCATCAGCCCCTGTCGCGTGGCCCAGCGCAATTCATCGCGCTGGCTGGGAAGGCGCGACTCCGCGCCGTTGCGATGATCGATGCCTCGCTCCAGCATTAGCACTTCGATGTTCTGCGCCGTGAGCTGACGTGCGACCAGTCCCGCCGTCAATCCACCACCGACGATGACGACGCTGCGCTTGGAAAGTTTCGTAGGCATGCGTTGGCCCTAACCAAAATCGAGCATGGATTTTGGATTCGCAGCGGGCGGGTATGGTTTGCCGCGGAACTGCACCATGTCCAACGCATGCGTCGCCGGCAACCCCGGGTAGCCGAGCATCTTCCAGAAGACCTTGTTGTAGTTTCCGCCGTACAGTGGGTCCGAGAAGCACGCCTGCACGAACAGCGGATACACCAGGCTGTTGAACCAGGATGCCAGCGACACACTGTCGGATTCCAAATGACCGTCCTGCAAGTCGTGCAAGAGTGCATCGGCGTCCGCAGGCGCGAGTTGCGCAAAGGGCTTTGCGAAGCGGTGCACGCTGGCACCATTGGCCGCGCTCAAACCGACCTTGAAAAACTGCGCCGGTGTCAGGGGTAGCTGCAAACCCATCTCCGGCGGACCCGGATTCCACGGACCGCGCATATAGCGGCCCTTGCCCTGCCCGAAGGGACCCGCAAGCTGCCGGTCGAAGAAGGTGGCCAAACCACAGTCCACACCGTTGGGCGTGTATTGATCGGCCGGACACATGACATTCACCAGCGCTTCGACAAAAGCCGCGTCATCGGGTCCGAAGAATTCGTAACCGACGAAGGGCGCTGGGTCGCTCGACGTTTCCGCCGCGCGCGATTCGTCAGGCTTGACTACGGTCCCCACGACCGCTGCCGCGCCGGCCATCGCCGCTGCTTGTTTCAGAAAAGTACGTCGCGCCGCTGACTCCCGCTCGTCATTGCTCATGTGCCGCTCCCGCTCTTAGGTTTTCGCGCCGTCACTTCGATCTCGATCTTCATGCGGGTATCCGCCAACCCAGCGGAGATCATGGTCGCTGCCGGCCTTGTCTCCCCCAGATACTTGCGCAAGGTCGGCCAGCAGGGTTCGAAATCCGCAGCGTTGGGAAATATGTAGTGCACTCGAACCACATCGCTCCAGGAGGCATCCGCCTGACCCAATGCCGACTCGATGTTCTTCAAGCATTGCTCGGCCTGCTCGATCACCCCCTCCGCAATCGTCATCTTGGCGTAGTCGAATCCGGTGGTGCCGGAGACAAATATCCAATCGCCATCGACAATGGCGCGCGAATAACCTATTTGTTCTTCAAACGTGGATCCAGAACTGATGCGTCGTCGGGTCATTGATTTTCCTCGAAATCCGGTTCGATCCAGTCACGACGCGCGGCAACGGAAAACAGTCGGCCCTTGGAATAGAACCGCAGCGGCCAGTCACTGCGCGCCATCGGTGACTTCAACAGCGCTGCCAGTGACTCCACCAGCGGCACCTGCGAATGTTGCGTAATATGTTCGCTTACACCGCGCAGAAACAATTGCGTGAGCGTCTCGTGATAGCCGTTGTGGTCATCGTTGACGGTTCCGACTGACGTATTGTACGCGCGTATGTTGCGGCGAACGACCACGAGCGCCTGCGCCTGCGTTTCGCGCCTCAGATACCACAGCGCGACAGCCAGATGCGCATGATGTGTCCAGCGCGGTGCGCAGAATGTGATACTTGCCGCCGGACGTGGGCTCCACCTGCGTGCCGATCAGTTTGAAGCCCATGCGTTCGTAGAACGGCAGGCCGCGGTCACCAAAGGTCTCCAGATAGCAAGTCACGCCGGCGGCTTCGGACTCCTGCAAGGTCGGCGCCAACAGGCGCGCACCCGTGCCGCGTCCCTGAGCTTGCGGATGCACGCCCAAGATCGACAAATACCAGGCATCGGCGGGCATCAAACCGTGCACTTGAGCTTCCATGAATTCCAGCATGTGCTGGTAATGGTCGATGCCACGCGGACCGAACAGGCGCGACATGAAATCCATCTTGGCCGCCGACTCCGCGGCGGCTACGTCAGCGTCCCTGGGGAGTTGCCACAGGGCCGCACCCGGCTCCGATGCAGGCGATACCACGAGGCGTCCGGTACGCTCCGCCTCCCCTAACGAATAGTCGAAATACGATTCCAACACCTGCTTGCGTCGGTCGGTCTCACCTTCGAAATCGATGGTTATCGCCTGATAGAAGGGATTGTCGAACAGCGATTCGACCAGCGCGCGCGAGGTGGCGCGATCAGCGCGGGACATTGCGAAAGTGTCTGAGCATCGACATCACCCATGCCAACGTGGCAAGCAGAAAGACCGCCAGCCCGGTGATAAACCATGCAGAAGAGAGCGCCGGCGGTGTCAGCGCGTTGGCTTGCACCACCAGCCAATGCACGTAGCAGAGGAAGACCAACAACAGGCCGGCGAAAAAGGATGCGCGGCCGGAAAGATAACCGATGGTGGCTTCACGTCGCTGCGGCGCCAGCCAGAACTCCGCATGGGGAACATTAATGCGGGTGCCGGAGAGTTGGAACAGGCGCCGCGGCAACCAGTACAACGCGATCGGTACGCCCACGATGATCACCAGCATGAACGCCAGATACGATTCCTGAGACAAGAACCCATTTGCGGTGCCCGACGCGTCGAAGTGCGAGGCTACCCGCGCGGGCAGTCGACTGCTCGTGAACCAGATGAACAACGCGGCGAATGCTTCCAGCGCCCAGAACACCATGGGGCGATTCCTTTTGATTCGACTATTTTTCGTGGGAGATTCGCAATATACCGCATCTGGTGACGCCCCGGCATGTTCAGACGCCGGCGGCCAACTCCCGCGTCAGCAACGCCGCCGACACTTCGCGGCAACCGCTCGCGTTCTGACCCGCCCACAAAGGCGAAAAGTCCCCGGATCCTTGAGCCTCCGCACGGGCACGCAATGGCGCAACAGCCGTGCCCGCCAAAGGAAACGCCGGCGCGGCCGTGTTCATCGGTCCGAGATCACGCATGAGTCGATTCACGATGCCGCGCGCCGGTCTCCCCGAGAACAAATTGGTGAGCGCCGTCTGCCGCGCAGCGTCGCTCTTCAGTGCCGCGCGATGCACCTTGCTGGTGTCGGCCTCCGGGCACAGCAGATAGCTCGTGCCCACCTGAACGCCGTCAGCCCCTGATTTCATCGCAAGCGCCACTTCCCGCGGACCCGCGATGCCGCCGGCAGCGATGACCGGCACGGTGACGGCAGATGTAATTCTGCGCACCAGGTCCAGCGACATCGACTGCGAATTCAGATCACTCGTCAAAAACACACCGCGATGGCCACCGGCCTCGACGCCCTGCGCGATGATCGCGTCCACGCCGCGCGCCTCGAGCCAGCGCGCTTCCTCCACCGTGGTTGCCGAGGACAGAATCTTCGAGCCCCATGACCGCACGCGCGCCAGCAGATCGGTGGACGGCAGGCCAAAGTGAAAACTCACCACCGGCGGCGCGAATTCCTCGACCAGATCGGCAATTGCCACCGTGAACGGCGCACGCGCAGGTGCGGGCGGAATAGTCGTCGGGTCGACGCCGAGTTCTGCGAAATACGGCGCTAGCAGCGCTCGCCACGCCGTCTCGCGCGCGGCATTCGGCTCGGGCGGCAGGTGACAGAAGAAATTGACGTTGAAGGGCTTGCGCGTGTGCGCACGAAGGGTGGCAAGTTCCTTACGCAGCGCGTCCGCGCCGAGCAAGGCACACGGTAATGACCCGAGACCACCTGCTTCAGCCACCGCAATCGTCAGCGCGCTGCTCTGCGAGCCGGCCATTGGCGCCTGGATCACCGGCAATTCAATGCCGAAAAGGTCTTGAATCCTCATCAGGATTTGAAGTGCGGGTTCTCGATAATCCCTAAACGATTGCCGAAAGGATCCTGCACCGCAGCCACCTTGATGCCCTCGCCCACATCGTTCACTGGATCCAACGGCGTGGCTCCCAGCGACAACAGACGCTGATACGCGTCGACCGCATTCGTCACACCCCACAACACCTGCGAACCCTGCGTGCTGGGGGCGCCGTCCGGAATCAAGCCGAGCTCAAATCCACCAACGGAGAACCCGACATAAAAGGGCTGATCGAAATACGGCTCGACGCCCAGCACTTGCGCATACCAGGTCTTGGCGGCGCTCAGATCGTTGACCGGGTACGCTGCCGTTCGAAGTCCTAAAAACATCGAGTCTCTCCTTGAATCATGGGATGGATCGCGAGTCGCCCACCGGGGTGAACAGCGCCAGCTTCTGCCGGAAATAGAGATCGGCATTCAACGTCGTGCCGTCGGCGAATCGGATCGAATAGGGAATGCCCGACACGGAGGAGCCAGTACCGCAGAGACGGATGAAATCCTCCACCGTCGCAATCTTCGAGCGCGCATTCTTGAGTTTCAGCCGCAGATGATCCGCGGCCGACTTGCCGTCGTATGACGTGCCGTTGCGAACGAACTGCGCGTTCTGCAAGGTAGCAACCGAGGTGATCAGATACTCGATCTTTTGCGCTTCGACGACGGACGGACCGAAAGCGTGCACGGTGCCCGCAGCCAGCAAGATGAACAATGAAACCAGGCGATACACAGCGACCCCCCTCAAAGCCCAACCACTTGAGACTATGCGCTTTTATCGCAAGATCCTGTCCAGCGACTCGCCGAGGCGCGGACATTGCGGTAACCACTTGCCGGATTCGCAGCGCTGATGCAGGATTGATTTTATCCCGCATCCACGCGGCCACCAAGAGTTCAACATGATCAAAGTCAGCGTGATGTATCCGAACAGCCCGGGCACCAAATTCAACCATGAGTACTATCGCGACATTCATATGCCCATGGTCAAGGCGCGCATGGGCGCGAAGCTGAATCATTACACCGTCGACAAGGGATTGGCCGGCGGAACGCCTGGGTCCGCTCCCACCTACGCAGCCGCAGGCCATCTGTTTTGCGAATCCGTCGAAGCGTTTCAGACCGGCTTCGGTCCGCACACCAAAGAGATCATGGGCGACATCCCCAACTACACCGATATCGCGCCGATGATCCAGATCAGCGAAGTCATGGTGGGGTAAAGCAGGCGCGGACGTTTCAGCGGAAGTGTCCGATTTGCGACCTGAATGTCGCAAATGAGCTCATGGTCGCGAGTCGCGCCGTCGGCTGACGCGAAGGCGTTCGTGAACCCGATTATTACGACGCCTCGATCGTCACTGCCTGCAAGGAAACCAGCTTCTTCGACGCGCCGACCCGCTGCGTGCCCACTTCTTTGAACCCGAATCGCTTGTGAAAGCGCTGCGACCCAAGATTCGGCGGTTCGACATCGAATTCGCAGGTGATCATTCCTGGGCCGCGCGATTTTGCGAATCGGAAGAGATCTTCATATAGGAGCCTTCCGACGCCTTTGCCTTGAGCGGAATCAGCGATGACCACCCGGTCGACGTATAAGAAGCGGGGAAAGCGCTCCGAAAACCACAGGTAGTTGGGGCTGTCGTAACGCGCGCCCTCTTTCAGAACGAGCAGAAATCCTTGGACGGACCCATCCGATTCCGCCACTCGGTGGTAGGCGGCTTGCGCATGCAGTCCTTCGAGTCGTTCGGCGTTCAGCGGGCTCAGAAAGTGAACGGACTCTTCATTCAGGGCCAGTATCTGAGGAAAGTCCGGTGGCTGGGTGTCGCGGATTTGCAATGTCTACGTGCCGCCCTTACTGCTGATTTCGATTGGCGCCGAGGTAACTGCGATGACCAAGACAACGACAGTCAGCACGACAATCGCCAACAGCGCAATCAACAACGGCTTACCCCACCCACGTCGCTCGTAATCCTGTCCAAAGCGTGATTTCACGAATTCGACCTGCTTACGGGCGCTCGAAAAATACCAGGTGATTAGAAGTGCGAACCCGAGGATTCGCGGCACTTCATGGAAGGGCATCAGCGCCGGCACCGAAATGAAACCCAGCGACGATCCAAAGATGATGACCAAGCTGGCTATCGCCCACCGTTTGGAGGCCGCTGCTTTATCTGGCTCATCAAGCGCCTGCCAATTCTTCATCTGCACAAACGCGCCAAAGGCGGGGGTGAACAGAAAACTCCAATTGGCAGCCGCATTAGGGTTCCACAAGGCAGGAGCGACCCCACCGCTCGGCATGTCGGCAACCTTGGCGGTGGGCGGGGCATAGCGATTGTCGGTCACGACATCCTCCGCGCGGCGGTCTCCGGACGGCACGATCATATGGTCCAGTTCGATACGAGAGTTTTGTTGATCAGCAAATTTCATTGCTTACCGCCCGCGACCATACAGATCACTGCGGCAAGCCATGGCGTCTGCTTGGCGTCGCGCATGCTTTCGCCTACCGCCCACGTTTAGCGGCGGCGCGCAGTTGTTGATCCGACCGCGCAGTCGGGTCCACCGCAACCAGGTCCGTTGATCAAGCCGTGTTTCGTCACTGCGAAAGGATCCACATCCCCAGGACCGTGAGAACCGTCCGCCATCGCCAACTTGTACCGCCGAGGCGTCATGAGGCCCAACAGCTGGGTTCAGCGACGCGGGGCGACGCTGGCGACAACCGAAGCAGATTTATTCCAATCATCGACGTCCCTCCCCGGCCAACCGCAGATGACACGCGCGATCGCTCGAACCGATTGTCAGACAAACACTCGAAGGAGACCCTTAAAGCTACCGCCGGGGCGAAACGGTCGCCCTCCAAAGTCGCAAGAGAAATGGTAAAGCAACCAACCCTAGAATCCAAAGGAATGCCAGTGTGGCGTAAATTCGAGCCCCGCCACGGGGCGCCCAACTCAAGGTGATGAACGCGAGGTTACCCACGAGGATGAGCGCAAGCGTCGCAACACCGAGGCCGCGCATCCACGGAGGGGCACCAAGCTTCTCTAGGCGCGAGGGGTTTCGGGTATCCATGCGTGTCACATAAGGTCGTCTAACGACTCAGTTCTGCGGACGCGAGCGATGGTGTGACGGGGCACGACACAGCAGCGGTCCGCAGCAACTGACTGTTAGCCGACATTGCGCCTACTTCGAGGAGCAGCCTGCTCCAATACTTTGACCATTCGCGTCTGCCAGCCTGGGCCAGATGCCTTCCATTTCTCAATGACCTGCGGCTGGAGCCTCAGTGACAATAGCTTCCGAGGATTGTCCGAAGGAGGACGCCCTCTGCGGACGAGCTTCTTGCCGTCGTACTGATCGGCTTCGGCAAGCCACTTGTCCGTGATTTCGGGAAGTTCGCCATTCCCGGAGGAGATAGATGCGGACCTTTTTCGCTTCGCGTTCATGACAATGCCTCATACTGATTACCCGCCTAGCGACTCCGCGTGGAGTCCAGGCAAAAACGACGAGCCGTTGATCGAGCCACCCGACGGTTATGAAACGTGGCTCACCGTAGTCTTGACGCTCGTCAGTTCGCGTGAAGTGCGGACCCGCAAAAACCTCCCTGGCGCGTCGCATGTCAAGTCCACGCGCATGCAGCGTCTGCTCTCGTTTCCTACGATTACAGGTGATGCGCATATAATTATCGTAGCTACGTTAAAGGGAGGAGTCAACAGGCGAACGCAATGTCCAGAATTGTCGGCTAACGTTCAGGTTCAGCAGCGGCGCGCCGACCTATGTGCCTTGGCACTTTATCCATCACCGTCCGCTGCCACCGGCTGTTATGCCGAGGGCGCATCACCGTCGCCCTTCCTCTGCCGGCACGATGGCGAAGGTCCCGAAGACGTCAATACAAACTCGCAGTCCGATTGATCCGCGCACTTAACAGAGTGCACCACGTTTGGCGGAATCTCTGAATAGGAACCTGGTCCCAACGCCTTCTCGGTAGACCCACTGTGTTTCACAACCACCGACCCCGAGATAACTACCACGCGCTCAACCGACGGATGTGTATGTGGCGCAGGAGCGTAACCAGCAGGAAACTTCCTGAGCATCCCATGCTCTCCCCTTGCCGGGTCTCCCCACAATAGAACACTCTGCACGGAGGGCAGAACCGCGTCCTTAACCCATTTCAATTCCTGATGGGCCCAGACTTTAGCCTCGTCACCCGCTTGAGTGTAAGCAACGCCTACCGCCCCTAACGCCGTTGCTAAGACGACAAACCCTGTAAAGCGTCGAGTAGTGAGCAGGCGAAACATGAAGAAATCCTCCTGGCGCGAATAAGGGATCCAACCGGCCCGCTCGAACGCGTTGTTAGGCCCGCCACTCCCATACATCGCCAGCGTCGGGATCGCGGGCATTGCCAAATAGCGTGAACCCGAGGCGTTGGAGTATTTTGGTGGATGCATTGTGTTCCTGCAATGTGAACGCCTTTACTACTATACCCGGCTGGGAACTGCGGGCGATTTCGGTGAGTCTTGTAGCCGTGCGGGTTGCATAGCCGCGATTTTGGAACTCTGGCAATGTAAAGTACGCAATCTCGACCAATCCATCCTTCGGTGCGCCAACGAACGCGCCCCCACCTACCGCCTGGTCGTTGTCTACGGCGACGTAGCCTACCCAAGGCTCAATGAACCCAACGCGACGGTACAATTCCGCAGTTGAGCTGCAACTGGCAACTATTGCCTGTGGAAACACCGCGATGTTTTCGATCGGGCTTCCGTCCGCGGAGCAGCGTACAAGCGAGAATGCCACGCGAGCCTAACGCCCAGCATCAGCTGCGGCGCGAAGCGCCGTCAGCTGCATGCTGTTGTTAGGCCGCTCCCAGGAGCGGCCTCGCCCTTGCGCTCACGCTCGATGTACCGCAACCCCTGCCAGAACCGCATGATTCCTATTGCGTGGTCATCAGCGAATAGTGATTCGCCACCAGCTGCCACCTCCCGTCCGTCATGACCCAGACGCGCGTGAAACGATTTTCGCGCGGGACGTCCTTGCCCCTGTCCTGTCCGACCATCGTGGAGCGACCGGTTTCCACCGCGGTATTTCCATACACGCGCACGCGAACCTCGGCGGTGGTGATGGATTGGTACGTCAGCGCATGCGTTGTGAAGTCAGCGATGACCTCTGCCTTGTTGCGCACGACGCCGGTCGGTCCGATGCCGAGGAAGTCATCGGCATAGATCCGGCGAAGCGCGATGGTGTCGGCAGCGATCTGCGCGCGAATCCGCTCCTGATCCTGCTGCTGAACGGCCTGCTCGGTGCTCGCCGCATCTCGTGTCCTTGTGCTCTGCTGCTGCGCGATGGTGCTCGAGATGGCCGACAGCACGAGTGCAGCGATGATCGACGTTCGTTTCATTAGACCCTCCATAGGAGCCTGATTCTAAGCTACTGCGGGTAGAGATGGCTGCGTCCTCGTGTCGCATGGTCTAGTCGTCGGAATTCGGGTGCGGCCTAACTCCCGCTTTGAGCAACGCGCGGCGGCGTTTCCGCCGATCGAAGGCAGTTTATCCAAAACTTCGACATACCACTGTCCTCCATTAGGTTATTGGCCGCGCGATTGCTCGAACGCGTTGTTATGCCTCACCTTGCGCCATCATTTTTTTGAATCGAGCCTGAAGCTCCTGCGGCGAGATCACTTCTCGTTTGCTGGCGATGAGCCAAACATGACCGAACGGATCTGTCAGCGTACCGCGGTGATCACCATCGAACTGGTCCGCCACTGCCATTGTTACTTTGCCACCACCCGCAACGGCCTTTGCAAAAAAGGTATCGACGTCGTCTACGTAGAGAAGCATTGATACTGCGGAGCCAGCGAGTGTTTCTGGGCTGCGGTATCCCATGTCCGGAAATTCGTCGGCGAGCATGATTGAACCATCGGCAATGCTCAGCTCGGCATGCATGACCTTACCACTAGGGTCTGCGAGCCTCACGACCTCTGTTGCACCAAAGTTCGCCGTATAGAATTCGATGGCACGGGCAGCGCCACTCACAATAAGGTACGGCACGGCCGCGCGGTGTGCGTCAGGAACTGAAGTGATAGACATGGTGATGATTCCTAAGTGAGGCATAACGCTCGCGTTGAGCGGCCGCGCATTGACGGCTGCTGCGCGCCGCGGGCGCATGATGGCGTGCCGCGCTTGCGGCGCGCCTGCGATGTGGCATCACGGCCCGCTCGAACGCGTAGTTAGCCGTCATTGTCATGACACAGCCAGCAGGGCCTTTGGATTCTTCGCTGCGATCAAAAGTAACGTGCGAGCTGCGCCTGACGGTGCGCGGCGGCCCTGCTCCCACTCTTGCAGCGTACGTGCTGAAACGCCAAGCAGCTCTGAGAAGCGGCTTTGTGACAAGCCAGTGCGCTCGCGGATGGCAGCCACGGATGGCAGCGTAGTAACTCGTCCGTGCTGGCCACGCTTGATCTCCCGCAGGCCCTCGAGAATTTCCAGACCAATATTCCGCTGCGTCTTAGCTTTCATCTTCAATCTCCTCACGAATCTTTCGTAGTACATGCGACGGAATGCTATCTGCGACATTTTGGAATACAGAGTAAGCAGCCAACATCTGCCCCTGCTTCGAACGTAGGTAGTAGATAACGCGGATTCCGCCACTCTTCCCGCGACCTGGTAGCGCCCATCGGGTCTTTCGCACACCACCAGACTGACGAATGAGAGCTCCCTCATCATGGTGCTTCGTCAAGTGCATTTGTAATTCCCGCAACCCGTCGTCGCCAAGAAGCTCGTCAGCAAGCTTAGAAAAGAGGCGGGTTTCAATGAAAGTCAGCACAACGTATGGTGTACGGCCCTGACGTATAATGTCAAGGCAGCGCCAAAGTGACGGCTAACGTTCCGCATGAGCGCCGCGCTCGCTCGTGCTAGATGTTGCAAAATTATCGTTCCACGCAGGGCCATGCCGCAGAAGGTAGGCTGAATAGGCTCACCCGAAGTGCGAAGGCTGAACACCGGTGATCCGCTCAAACCAGCGAACGTGGAGAGATTCAGAGGATTCTTGACCTGAATTTCAAAGCACCCGTCGGTAATGCTCGGCCCAACATACTGGCCATGCAGCAGATACTGGTTCTTCACGACCTTGGACTGCTCATAGTCTGGCCCGTTTGCATGTGTCGGATATCCAAAAAGAAAGAACAACGATTCGTCTCGCGTTTCGAACCAGCTGGATGCGTTGGGCGGCGTAAGGTGGAGCAAATGATTTGATCGGCGGGTTTCCGGTGAAATGCCTTCAAGATCGGCCCTGTAGATTAAGAGATCGGAGTCGTCGTCATTTTCATCGCTAGGCGCATCCTCGGTGTGGAACCGAATTTCCCAGCGAGTTCGCAGCGCCAACCTTTCCCCTGCGGCGGACATGATGATCGCGATCTGCTCTTTAGACCAATCTCGTACGACGTGTCGTGCGGTGAGAACGTAGAGCAAGCTCTCGAAGCCCACAACAAATGCTGTGCCCGCGACGGAAAACGGCGCTTCTGCGATGCCCGTCTCGAAAACGACTGGGTGAGCGCAGCCACGAAGGTGGTCGAATTGCGGAGGGTTGGCCAAAGAGCCGCCTAACTCCCCGCATGAGCGCCGCGGGCACTCACGCTTGGGTTTGGCACTTTATCGTTCACGCGTGCGCTCGATGCGGCGGTTAGGCGTCGGACCCTAAGCGTTGCGCAAGTACGCGGGGATGTCGCGCCATGTGAAACGCGGCAATCACCGCGACTACCTCGTCGCCGACGATAAAATACAACGCATACGGAAATCGGCGAACAATTGCACGGCGAGAAGGAATCGCAGACATGGAAAAACTCAGCGGCCGCTCTTCGATAAGTTGAATGCAACGCTCGACTTCCTCCATGAACTCAATCCCTAAGCCTGGTCGTTGCTTCTGGTACCAGGCATATGCCTGTGACAGGTCAATTTCCGCCTCCGGGCGGATAATCAAGCCCACTACCGTCCCCGCAAGATCCGCTCTTTGACTTCTGACCAAGGCGAGCCCGCAACCGGATCCTGCCGATAGGCCTCCAACCTCCGGTCAAGCTCGATTCGCTGCGCTTCGGTCAAACGAAGAGCATCAGGCATTTCAGCGATGCTGTCCCAGATCGCCTCGACCAGATCGAGCCTTTCCTCGACGGGCAACTCCAATACGTCGGCAATCCGAATCGCTTTCATAACCCGACTCTACCACTAGATTTAGCAACAACAAACTACGCTCGTCCGACGCCTAACGTTGAAGCTGAGCCGCGAGCGGCGGCTTGCCGACGCGAGCCGGCTCGAGCGACTGGTTAGGCCGCGGGCTCATGGCAAACCGCTTCGACGTTGTGCCCGTCCGGACCAATGATGAATGCTGCATAGTAGTTCGCGTGATATTGCGGGCGCAGACCAGGCGACCCGTTGTCTTTGCCTCCCGCCTCAAGTGCTGCGCGATAGAAGGCTTCGACTTGCTGGCGATTCTCGGCCGCAAAGGCCAAGTGAAGATGCGTTGCCATTTCCTCAACTCGACGGATGCACAGCGAGGCATTGCTACCGGGACGGCAAAGCTCGATTCCGAGCGAACCTTCTGAGGCAACTGCCACGCCAAGTGGTTCGAGTGCCTTAAGGAAGAACGCCCTGGCCTCCGCATAGTCGCTGACCCCGAACACGACGTGATCAAACATGAGTTCTCCTCGAAGGTGCGTCTTCCCGAGGCCTAACGCTCCGCATGAGCGCCGCGGGCACCCATGCCAGAGCTTGGCACTTTATCGTTCACGCGAGTGCTCGATGCGGTTGTTAGACGTCAGGCCGCCCACTCGAGCCGCAGGCGCTTTTTCTCCGAAGCACACTCACGAAGGTACAGGTTTATGAGGTTTTGATATGGGATGCCTGTTTTGCTGGCCAAATCTCGAAAGTAGTCGATCGTGCTTGGATCAAGGCGAATTGTGATGGAACGCTTGGCCTTACCCACATAGGGGTTCGGCTTTGACTTGGAAAAATCGTAGTGCTTTTTCATGGTAGGAACCCTTCGTAATCACTTCGTTCGGAGGGATCGGCTTTTCGCGCCGAAATAATGCGAATTATGCGGTCTGACGCTCTGTAGCAGTGACATACCACCAGAACACGCAGGCCAATGCTTAGACCGAGGAGGATCAACCGCTCCTCATCGTCAGAGTGCTCAGGATCAGCAATGATCCGTGCATGTTCGTCAAAGAAGGCTGTTTTCGCCTCTTCAAACGATACCCCGTGCCGAGCCTTGTTGAGCCGATTCTTCTTGGGGCCCCACTCGAAGCGGATGCCATCCATCCTTACAGTGTACGTACAAGGTAGTGCACGTCAAGTCTGACGCCTAACTCTGATTTAGACGGCCGAAGTGGCGTGAAGAAACACTACGAAATCGTCAAATATCATGCTGGCTCCTCCGTAAGCAATTAGATTTACTACACCACTTGTCGTGTAGCAGGTCAAATTTCGCGGATGGATATGCTTCATGGAGCCAAAAGTCCGCCTGCTGGACCGGGTGCGCAATCGCATTCGCGCCAAACATTACAGCTACCGAACCGAACAAGCGCGCGGTCGGGCGCTAGGCGCCGTCATCACCTGCACGAAGCCGTCGTTCAACGTCAAGTAAAGCAAGCCGTCAGAACAGCCGGAATACTAAAGCCAGCTTCGTGCCACACCTTCCGTCATTGCTTCGCAACCCATCTGATCGAATCAGGCTATGACATCCGCACCGTGCAGGAGTTGCTGGGCCACGCGAGCGTCAAAACGACGATGATTTATACCCACGTGCTTAACCGAGGCGGCATCGGCGTCATCAGTCCAATTGATTTAGCTGACGTTAAACGTTGAATCGGAAATGCATGACATCGCCTTCACGAACGATGTATTCCTTACCTTCCAGTCGCAGCTTGCCGGCCTCCTTCGCACCCGCCTCGCCTTTGCACGCGATGAAATCGTCATACGCAATGACTTCCGCGCGAATGAATCCCTTCTCAAAATCCGTATGAATGACGCCAGCAGCCTGCGGTGCGGTTGAGCCCGCATGCACAGTCCAAGCACGCACCTCCTTCACACCCGCCGTAAAGTAAGTCTGCAAACCCAGCAGCGCATACCCGCCACGAATCACGCGATTCAACCCGGGCTCATCCAATTTCAGTTCATTCAAGAAATCCGCACGATCAGCTTCTTCCAACTGTGAGATCTCGGCTTCGATGGCAGCGCACACAGGAACGACGACCGCGCCTTCCGCCGCGGCCAATTCACGCACGCGATCCAGCCGCGGATTATTGGTGAACCCGCTCTCATCCACGTTCGCCACATACATCACCGGCTTATCAGTAAGCAGATGCATATCGCGCAGCGCCAGTTTTTCGTTGGCATCCAGATTCAGCCCGCGCACGGGCTTGGCTTGATCCAATTGCTTACGCACGCGCTCGAACAGGTCGCGCATCCTGATGGCGTCTTTGTCGGAGGTCTTCGCAGCCTTGGTGGCCTTCTGCAGCGCGCGCTCGACGCTGTCGAGATCCGCCAACGCCAATTCCGTGTTGATGACTTCGATGTCGCTGGCGGGGTCGATCTTGCCGGCGACGTGGATGATGTCGTCATTCTCGAAGCAACGCACCACGTGGGCGATGGCATCAACCTCGCGGATATGCGAGAGAAACTTATTGCCCAGGCCTTCGCCTTTAGACGCGCCGGCGACGAGGCCGGCAATGTCGACGAACTCCACCGTCGTCGGCAGGATGCGCTCGGGGTGAACGATGGCGGCGAGCTTGTCGAGCCGCGGGTCGGGCACGGGCACCACGCCGACGTTGGGGTCGATGGTGCAGAAAGGATAATTTTCCGCGGCAATCTGCGCCCGCGTCAAGGCATTGAACAGCGTCGACTTGCCGACATTGGGCAGCCCGACGATACCGCAGCGAATGGCCATCAGGTCTTCCCCACGCGGCTGTGCAGTTTGGTCATTGCGCGCTCGGCGCCTTGCTCGAGCATCAGCGGCAGGCAATCCGCTGCGTAATTGACCGAATCCAGAATCATTTCTTCCTCGATGCGCGGTGCGCGGTTCAATACATAGTCGAGCACCTCGGCTTTGTTGCCGGGATGCCCGATGCCGATGCGCAGCCGCCAGAAATTCTCGCCGATGTGCGTGATGGTGTCGCGCAGGCCATTGTGGCCACCGTGACCGCCGCCATGCTTGAGCTTGACCGTGCCGACAGGCAGATCCAGTTCATCGTGCGCCACCAGCACATGCTCGGGTTCGATCTTGAAAAAATCGCTGATCTGCCGGATCGACAGACCGCTGCGGTTCATATAAGTCGTGGGCTTGAGCAGTGTCAGTTCCTGACCGGCGACCGTGATCTTCGCAGTCTCACCGGAGAATTTGCGATAGTCGCGAAACTCGCCGCCGTGACGACGCGCCAACTGGTCGACGAACCAGAAGCCGGCATTGTGACGGGTAACCTGATGCTCGGGCCCGGGGTTGCCGAGACCGACGATGATGCGCAAAGGCCAGCCGTTCGAATTCATGTTGCCACCGCTTGCAAGAAAGAAGGGCCGCCCGCA
>JANMXI010000296.1:0-9576 GCA_031394735.1 Pseudomonadota bacterium
GCGATGCCGGAGTCGATCTGTCCGAGTGCGATCTTGTTGCCGATCAGAATGGCCGCTTCCAGGCTGGTGCCGCAGGCACGCTGCAGATCCACGCCGGGCGTCTGCGGCGACAGTCCGCTTCCCAGCACGCTTTCGCGCGTCAGGTTCCATTGACTGGAGTGCTTCATCACCGCACCCGCCGCCACATCGCCCAGACGCTGACCGCTCAAGCCGAATTTGTTGACCACGCCCGTCAGCGCCGCGGTCAGCATTTCCTGATTCCCGACCTGCGTATAGGCGGTATTGCCGCGGGCAAAGGGAATTCGGGACCCGCCGATGATGGCGACTCGTCGAGTATTGGCTCCAACCAGCATGACGTGATCCTTAAACTTAAGCGTTGCAAAATGATACCGCAGGGACGCGCCGGTATTATGAACCCAGGAGCCCCTATAATTCGAACATGATGGCACGCGCCCGATTTATTCCGCTGGGACTCCTGCTGCTGATCGCCGCGGGTTGCCAGCGCGCCCCGCCGCCACAGGCGCCGATGAGCGTGCCTGCGCCTACGGCGAAGCAGTCTGCCGAAGAATTGAAGCACGTCATCGAGCGTTACTGGGAGGCTTGGCTCGCCTTGAATCCCACGCAGGCGAGTCGGATCGGGGATCGGCGCCTCGATGGCCAGCTGGAAGATTCCTTGTCGCTGCAATATCTGGCCGATTCGCTCGCACTCGAGCGTACTGCGATGGCGGGGCTCAACGCGGTTTCCACCACCGGCCTGGATGCCGGGTCGGCGCTGAACCTGCAGATATTCAAATACGAGCGCGAGATCGCCATGCAGGGAGCCGTGTATCCGCAGGAATTGCTGGCGTTGAATCCATTCGACGGCATGCAGTTGGAGTTTGCGATCATGGGCAGCGGCAATGGCGTACATGCATTTGCCGATGCGCGTGGTTACGCCGATTGGCTGCGCCGAATCGACGGCTTCGTGCGCTGGTCACAAACGGCGATCGACAATCTGCGCGAAGGCGAGCGCCGTGGTTACCTTCTGCCGCGAGCACTGCTCGACAGGCTGCTGCCGCAGTTGGCCGAGCTTGCGCAGGATCGCAGCAGCAATCCGTTTTATGCGCCGGTACACGGATTCGCGTCCGGCGTACCGGCCGCCGACCGCCCGGCCATCAGCCAGCGCATGAGCGCTGCCATCAAGGACAAATTGCTCCCCGCCTATCAACGCCTGCATGACTTTCTGCGCAAAGAGTATGCGCCGCGGGTGCGCGCCAGCAACGGCTTGTCGGCATTGCCCATGGGGGAGGCGTGGTACGCGTATTGCGTGCGGCGTGCGACCACCACCTCGATGACGCCGACGCAGGTGCATGCGTTGGGAGCCGCCGAGGTCGAGCGTGCGCGCGCACGCTTGCTGGACGCCGCGGCGCAGTCCGGTTTTGCTGGCAATCTGCCTGCATTTTTTGAATTTCTTGCACGGGATCCGCGCTTCTATGGTCAGTCTGCGCAGCAGCTGCTGGATGCCTTCATTGCGTTGAAGACGCAGGTCACGGCGGCTGCGCCGACGCTGTTCGAGGCGGTGCCGGTCGCTGACCTGGACATCCGCGCGCTCGAGGATTTCCGCACGGCCGCCGCACCCGCCGCCGTGTATGGCACAGGCTTCGCGCAGGGCAAGCCGGTGGGCATTGTTTACGTGAATACCGGCGAACCGGGTTCGCGGCCGACGTTTTCGACGGTGTCGTCGTTCTTGAATCAGGGAATTCCCGGGCTGCACTATCAAAGCGTTGTGCAACGCGAGCGCACCGAATTACCGCCGTTCCGGCGCTTCGGCGCGGTGGATGCGTTTGCGCAAGGGTGGGCGGCCTATGCCGAAAGCCTCGGCGACGAATTGGGTGTGAACCTCGACCCGTATCAGCGGGTGGGTGCGCTGGTCAGTGAACTGCGCCGCGCCGTGCGGGTGGTGGCGGATTCGGGTCTGCATGCCAAGGGCTGGAGCCGGCAGCAGACCATCGACTATCTGCGCGCGCAATTGCCCATCAGCGACAGCGACGCCGCACTGGAAGTTGACCGCATGTTGGCGATGCCCGGGCGCGCCCTGGCGGGCGAGGTCGCGGAGCTGAAATTCAAGGCGCTGCGGGCACGCGCGTCCTCGGCGTTGGGTTCACGTTTCGACATCCGTGCCTTTCACACTGAATTGCTCAGGGACGGCGCCATGCCGCTGGAAGTCCTGGATGCAAAAATGGATCGCTGGATAAAGACTAAGGCCTATAATCCGCCGCAATGAAAGTCCGTCTCCTGACCTGGGCCGCGATTGCGGCGATCGCGTGCGCCAGCGCTGCCTGCGATCGCGAAGTGCCGCCACCACCACCGCGCATCAAAGAGGTGTTCCATCTCAACGGTTATGAGAAGGACTTCGGCTACGCGCAGGCCGTGCTCATCGACAAGACCTTGTATGTCTCCGGATCGATCGCCGCCGATGCGCAGGGGCGGCTGGTCGCGCCCGGCAACATGGCCGATCAGATCCGCGCCGCCTACATCAATGTTCAGCACACCTTGGCGGCGCACGGCGTGGGCTTCGAGCAGGTGGTCAAGGAGACGGTGTACACCACCGACATGGACGCATTCTTGAAAGAAAAAAATGTGCGGCTGGATTTCTACGACAAGCAGCGGCTGCCGGCCGCTTCGTGGGTGCAGGTGCAGCGCCTGGTCGACCCCGGTTTCCTGGTCGAAGTCGAAGTCGTGGCGGAGTTGCCGTAGCGGCTTATCCGTGCGCAATCTCATCGATCGGAATTTCGAGCGTCGGCTGGCAGGCCTGACGAACTCAGGCGAGCGGGCTGTACTGCGCGGCGGGCGCAAAGGCGTGGAGAAAGAATCGCTGCGGGTCATGCCCGATGGCGAACTCGCGAACACGCGTCACCCCGAGGCCTTGGGGTCGGCTCTCACCAACGAAAACATCACCACGGATTTCTCCGAAAGCCTGATCGAACTGGTCACGCCGCCGTTTCGCGAATCCTGGGAGCTGTTGCAATACCTGTGTGACATGCATCAGTTTGTGTACCGCCATCTGGATGATGAGCTGCTGTGGGCGACGAGCATGCCCAGCGCCTTGCGCGGCGATGACAGCATTCCCATCGCGCAATTCGGCAAGTCCAATGTCGGTCGCATGAAAAGCGTCTATCGCAACGGCTTGGGGCTGCGCTACGGACGTATCATGCAGGCGATCTCCGGCGTGCATTTCAACTACTCGTTTTCGACGTATCTGTGGGACGTGCTCGAGCACGTCAACAAGTCCTCCGCGCCGCGCCAGGATTTCATGTCCGAGCAGTACTTTGCGCTGCTGCGCAATTACCGCCGCTACGGCTGGATCGTGCTGTATCTGTTCGGCACCTCACCGGCGGTGGGCGAGAGCTTCTTCGCGGGACGCGACGTGTCGATGCCCAAATTCGATGCGCACACCTATTACGAACCATATGCCACCTCGTTGCGCATGAGCGACATCGGCTATCGCAACAAAAATCAGGCCGGCGTCAGCGTCTCGGTGAACAGCATCGATGACTATGTGCGCGATTTGTCGATGGCCATCAATACGCCGTATCCGCCCTACGCGGAGCTGGGTGTGAAGGTGGGCAGCGACTACCGGCAGCTCAACGCGAACATCCTGCAGCTCGAGAACGAGTATTACAGCTTCATCCGGCCCAAGCGCGTGGCGGCTTCCGGTGAGCGTCCGACCAAAGCATTGCAGCGCGGCGGCGTCGAATACGTCGAAGTACGGGCTTTGGATGTCAGCGCCTTCGATCCGGTGGGGGTCAATCAGAACAAGCTGCGATTTCTGGAGGCGTTTCTGGCTCTATGCCTGCTGAAGGACAGCCCGCCACTGGACCGCACAGAACAGGATCGTCTGGATGCCAATCACGTGCTGGTGGCGCGGCGTGGTCGCGAACCCGGCCTGATGCTACAGCGCGAGGGCCGCAGCTTTCCGATGCTCGACTGGGCGCGCGAACTGCTCGATTCCATGCAGGGTCTGTGCGAGATGCTGGACTACAGTGAGAAGCAACGGCCGTATACGGCGGCACTCGAGCATCAACGCGCCAAGATCGATGAAGTGGAGCGCACACCGTCGGCGCGCATGCTGGCGGAGATGCGCCAAGAGCATGAATCTTTCTTCGAGTTTGCGAAGCGGATGTCCAATGTGCACAAGGACTATTTCCTCGACTTGTATCCACCGAACGAGCAGCGGCTCAATGCCTTCAGCGCTGCAGCCGCCGAGTCTCTGGAAGCGCAGCGCAGCATCGAAGCGGCGGATAAGATCGATTTTGATGCCTATCTCGCAGGCTATTTCCGGCGCTGACGAGCCACATCACACAATTTCGACACTTTGACATAACCCCAATGTTGAAAACTGTGCCGTGCGGCCTTACCCCACGCCCGTTGGGTGTTATGTTCAGATTCCGATGAATCCCGAGAACCGCTTTTCAATCGAAGATCTGCCGGATGCTCCGCATGCTCGGCAATTGCGCGACGGGTTCCCGTGGCTGACCTTCGTGCCGGATCTGGAAGCGGATTTCCGGCGTCAGTATCTGCAAGAAAAGCTGCAATACCTGCGCATCAATATGCTGCTCGGGTTTCTGATGCTCATCGCCTTCGCCGTAATGGAGGCGATGCTGCTGGGCCCGACACTGAACAAGGTGCCGAACCTGCTGCATTTTCTGGTCATCGTGCCGGCCTCGCTGATTTTGTTTGCGACCACGTTCACCGACGTCGGGCAGCGGAATTTTGCGCCCATCATGATGGCGGCGGGAACGGTGATCGGGTTGTGTGTGGTCACGACGCAGATTGTGGCCGCACAGGGCGGCATTTCCATCCTGTTTCCGTGTCTGATCCTGGTCACGACCTATCTGTACCTGTTGACCGGGCTGGTGTTTTATCACGCGCTGTCCGTCAACCTGACGGTGTTCGTGGCCTACCTGGTAGGCGCGGCCGGCGCGAACTTGCCGCCCAGTGAGTTCGCCTATAATGCGTTGGCGCTGTTCGCGGCCAACACGGTCTGCGCCTCGGTGGTCTACATGCATGAAAAGGCTGTGCGGACCCGCTTTCTCGAAGGGCATCTGCTGCGCGACATGGTGGCGCGCGATGGCCTCACCGGCATTCAGAACCGCCGCATGTTCGACCAGCACATTCACCGCACTTGGCAGCTCGCGCTGTCGGAGCGGCAGCGGGTCGCCGTGTTCCTGGTCGACATCGACTGCTTCAAGGATTACAACGACCGCTACGGTCACCAGGCCGGCGATGAATGCCTGCGTGCCGTCGCCGTCTGCCTGAACCAATGCGCACGCCGCCCGCTGGACGTGGTGGCGCGCTATGGCGGCGAGGAATTTGCATTGGTGCTGTATCAGGCCACCCGCGATTACGTGGCCGAAGTCCTGACGCGCATCCAGCGCTCGGTCGCCGAATTGAACATCCCGCACGAGGCCTCGCGAGTGGCAAGCCGGCTCACGGTCAGCATCGGTGCAGCATACGTGCTGCCCGGCGCCAATCGCACGCACGAAGGGCTCATTCAGCTTGCCGACGAAGCGTTGTACGCTGCCAAGGAACAGGGGCGCAATCGCGTTGTTGTCATGGAAGCGGAGTATCAGACCATGCAAACTGGTCGCTTTCAGCGGCGTCGCAACGAGCGCGTTCAGAACTCCTAGCGTCTGCGTGCGCTTTTGCCTGCTACTTAGCGCGCCGCTCTGCCTGCCTGGGAAATGTCTGTTAGGCGCGATCTCGCGCCCAAACAACTTCTGCTTCCAGACCCGGAACAGCAACCCCGCAAACATCGAACAGCGGCTCTGAACGAAAGAACCAAGGAGTTACAACTCAGGTGTCGTAAATCGCGATGACCTCTCGTTCGCCTTCCCGGATCGCCGCACGGAACATACCTTGGCTGTTGAACTGCATGCTGATTGCGCCGGAATGGTCGACCGCGATCACGCCGCCTTCGCCGTTCAGAGCGATGAGTTCCTGATGAACGACTTCGTGCACGGCAGTTTGCAGATCACGCCCCCCGAAGCGCATTCGTGCCGCGATGTCGTGGGCGACGGCGGCGCTGATGAACTTCTCGCCGTGTCCGGTTGCTGACACCGCGCAGGAACGATTGTCGGCATAGGTGCCTGCGCCGATGAGGGGAGAGTCGCCGATGCGATTGAAGCGCTTGCCGGTCATGCCGCCGGTCGAGGTGGCTGCGGCGAGATTGCCGTGCGTGTCCAATGCCACGGCGCCGACGGTGCCGGTGTGTGAAATCGTCAGCGGTGACAGCGCGTTGTCACCCTCCAGGATGCGCTGCAACTGATTCCAGCGCGCCTCGGTGTAAAAGTAGTCCGGCGCGACGAACTCGAAGCCCTGCAGTTTGGCAAACTCTTCCGCGCCGGCGCCGCTGAGCATCACATAGTCGGAGTGCTCCATGACGCGGCGGGCGAGCACGATCGGGTTGGCGATGTGGGTCAGTCCGCACACCGCGCCGGCGGCCAGGGTCGCACCGTTCATGATGGCGGCATCCAGCTCGTTGTGTCCGTCATAGGTGAACACGGCGCCGCGGCCGGCGTTGAACATCGGGCAGTTTTCCAGCACCACCACGGCCTGCGTCACCGCGTCCAGGGCGGTGGCGCCCTGCGCGAGATTCTTGCGTCCAGCCTCCAATGCAGCACCCAGTGCGTCGCGATACTGCCGCTCCATCCCAGTGCTCAATTCGTTGCGTGGCAGCGTCCCCGCACCACCGTGAATCGCCAATGCGAACATGTCAATTTCCTAGCCGTTGAGTTCGCGGCAAGGCTATCATCATTTCACCATGAGCCCCGCCGCAAAGCCCATCGCCAAATTGCTGATCGCCAATCGCGGTGAAATCGCCATTCGCGTGATGCGCGCGGCCGCGGAGCTGGGCATTCGCACCGTCGCCATTTATTCCAAGGAAGATCGCTTTTCACTGCACCGGACCAAGGCGGATGAAAGTTATCTGGTGGGGGAGAGCAAGGGGCCGATCGATGCCTATCTGGACATCGCCGACATCGTGCGCATTGCCGTCGAGGCGCGCGTGGACGCCATTCACCCGGGCTACGGGTTTCTGTCCGAGAGCCCTGAATTTGCCGACAGTTGCGCGCGCGCCGGCATTGTCTTCGTCGGTCCAACACCTGACACCATGCGCCGTCTGGGCAACAAAGTGCAGGCCCGTAATCTGGCGCAGGAAGCCGGCGTGCCGGTCATGCCGGCGACACCGCCCTTGCCCGACGATGAACGCCAGGTTCTGGCCATGGCGCGCGAGGTCGGTTTCCCGGTGATGCTGAAGGCGAGCTGGGGCGGCGGCGGCCGCGGCATGCGCGTCATCGACACCGAATCCCAGCTCACCGAGGCGGTGGCCGTCGCGCGTCGTGAAGCCAAGGCGGCCTTCGGCAAGGATGAAGTGTACCTGGAGAAGCTCATCCGCCGCGCGCGCCATGTCGAGGTGCAGATTCTGGGCGATGCGCATGGCAACCTGGTGCATTTGTTCGAGCGCGACTGCACGGTTCAGCGGCGCAATCAGAAGGTGGTCGAGCGCGCACCGGCGGCGTTCTTGAACGACACGCAGCGTACCGATCTGTGCGAGGCCGCGCTGAAGATCGGTCGCGCTGTGCGCTATCGCGCCGCCGGCACGGTGGAATTCCTGCAGGACGCGGACACCGGCAAGTTCTATTTCATCGAGGTCAATCCGCGCATCCAGGTCGAGCACACGGTCACCGAGTGCATCACCGGCATCGACCTCGTCAAGGCGAAGATCCGCATCGCTGCCGGTGCCGTCATCGGTACGCCGGAAAGTGGCGTGCCGCTGCAGGCCGACATCCGCATCAATGCGCATGCGCTGCAATGCCGCGTCACCACCGAGGACCCTGAGAACAGCTTCGTTCCCGATTACGGCACGATCACGGCGTACCGAAGTCCGGCCGGCTTCGGCATCCGGCTGGATGCGGGCACTGCGTATGCCGGCGCCATCATCACGCGCTACTACGATTCGCTTCTTGTGAAGGTGACTGCGTGGTCGCCGACGCCCGAGGAGACCATTGCCCGCATGCACCGCGCGCTGTGGGAATTCCGCATTCGCGGTGTCGTCACCAATCTGCGCTTCCTCGACCAGTTGATCACGCATCCGCGCTTCGTCAACGCCGAGTACACCACCAAGTTCATCGACGAAACGCCTGAATTGTTCCTGATCCCGCGCAAGCGCGACCGCGCCACTCGGCTACTGAATTTCCTCGGCGAGACAATCGTCAACGGCAATCCGGAGGTCAAGGGCCGCGCCAAACCCCGTCATGCGGTGTTTCCGCGCACGCCGCGGGTGGCGCTGCAACCGGCGCAGGACGGCACCAAGCAATTGCTGGATTCGCTCGGCCCCGACAAATTCTCCGCCTGGATGCTGGCGCAGAAGCGCGTGCTGCTCACCGAGACCAGCATGCGCGATGCGCATCAGTCGCTGCTGGCGACGCGCATGCGGTCACACGACATGACGGCCATTGCGCCGTACTACGCCTCGCTGCTGCCGCAGTTGTTCTCGGTGGAATGCTGGGGCGGCGCCACGTTCGATGTCGCGATGCGCTTTCTGAAAGAAGATCCCTGGACGCGGCTAACGGCGTTCCGCGAAGCCATGCCCAATCTGCTGCTGCAGATGCTGCTGCGTTCGGCGAACGCGGTGGGTTACACGAACTATCCGGACAATGTGGTGCGCTACTTCGTCGAGCAGGCGGCGAAGGGCGGCATCGATGTGTTTCGCATCTTCGATTGCCTCAACTGGGTGGGCAATATGCGCGTGGCGATCGAGTCGGTGCTGGGCACCGGCCGGTTGTGCGAAGCGGCGCTGTGTTACACCGGCAACCTGAGCAATCCGCGCCAGACCAAGTACGACCTGGCCTACTACCTGAAGCTCGCCACCGAACTCAAGGCGATGGGCGCACACGTCATCGGCATCAAGGACATGGCCGGCCTGTGCCAGCCGCGCGCCGCGGCGACGCTGGTGAAGGCGCTGAAGGAAGAGATCGGCCTGCCCGTGCATTTTCATACCCATGACACCAGCGGCATTGCGGCGGCCAGCGTGCTCGCCGCCATCGACGCCGGTGCGGACGCGGTGGATGGCGCCATCGACGCGCTGTCGGGGCTCACCTCGCAACCCAATCTGGGCTCCATCGTTGAGGCGCTGCGCTACGGTGAGCGCGACGCGGGACTCGACCCGGAAAACCTGCGGCTGATCTCCAGCTATTGGGAACAGGTGCGGCACGGCTACGTCGCCTTCGAAAGCGATATCCGCGCCGGTGCCTCCGAGGTGTACGTTCACGGCATGCCGGGCGGCCAATACACGAACCTGCGCGAACAGGCGCGTTCCTTAGGCATCGACGACCACCGCTGGCCGGAGGTGGCGCATGCCTATGCGCAGGTCAACGACATGCTCGGTGACATCGTCAAGGTCACGCCCACCTCCAAAGTGGTGGGTGATATGGCGCTGTTCATGGTCGCCAACGATTTGAAGCCGGTGGATGTCAGCAACCCGGAACGCGATGTGGCCTTTCCGGACTCTGTCATCTCGCTGTTCAAGGGCGAGCT
>JANMXI010000297.1:0-1638 GCA_031394735.1 Pseudomonadota bacterium
GCAGTCCTGGAAACCCGGCGAGCGCATTTTGCTGTCGGGCAAGATGCTCACCGGCCGCGATGCCGCGCACAAGCGCATCTGTTCGCTGCTCGATGCCGGTCAAGCGCTGCCGGAGGGGCTCGATTTCAACGGCCGTGTCATTTACTACGTCGGACCCGTGGATCCGGTGGGCAACGAAGTGGTGGGGCCGGCAGGTCCGACCACCGCCAATCGCATGGACCGCTTCACCGAGACGATGCTGGCGAAGACCGGGTTGCTGGCCATGGTGGGCAAGGCCGAACGAGGTGATTCCGGCATCGAGGCCATTCGCAAACACAAATCCGCGTATCTCATCGCTGTCGGTGGTGCGGCGTATCTCGTCGCCAAGGCGATTCGCGCGAGCCGCGTCGTCGCCTTCGCTGATTTAGGGATGGAGGCGGTGTACGAATTCGACATCCGTGATATGCCGGTGACGGTGGCGGTGAGCGCGGATGGCGAATCCGTGCATGAGACCGGACCTGCGCAGTGGCGTGGGAAATTCGCCGGCATTCCGATCAGCGTCGATTCCTGATCCGTTAGAACACGTAGCTGAAGGTGATCGAGCCGAAGTTCTGCGCGGCGCTCTGCCCGTAGAATTCCTTGGTCCGCAGGTAGTGCGCGTAGGCTATCTTGCCGCGCCGCCACGACCAGGCGACGCCCAGCGCGGCATCGCCGACGAGATGCCGTTTGTCCACGCTCGGACTTGCGCGGAACGTGTTGCCATCGAGAAAAATATTGTGCAGCACCAGCCTGCCGTCAAAGGACGCAAACAGGTGAATGCCCTTGGCCGCATAGCCGCTGCGCATATCGCTTAACGATAACGGCGCGCCGTTGTTGCCGCCCGGCCGGATGGCCGAGGTGCCGAAGTCATCCGGCAGCGTGTAGCCGACCCGGAATTCGGCGCCCATATTCAGATAGGTGCCGACGTTGCCGAGTGTCGCGCCGTAATGCGGAATGAAATCCAGCGACGGCAGCGGCCCTTGCGGCGGTATCAAAAAGCGGTTCTTGCGCTCATAGGTGAATTGCAGCCCCGGTTCATTGGGCAATTGGTTGGCCCAGCCCTGCCACTTCGGCAGATTGCGCAGGTCGTGGATGAAATCCTGGGTCTGTTTGGCGTAGGACTGCGGGCCAACGATGCCAACGTCCAACTCGTAAGTGCGCATCGCGGTATCCGTACGCGAGTTGTAACCGAGCGCCAGGTACAGCCAGCCGGCATAGGGCCGGTCGTTCGGGTCCAGTGTGGTACGCGCGCGATCGCGCGGGGTGAACATCGCCTGGCCCAGCGACACGACCATGTTGCGCGCGGTGTAGTTGCCCTTGTCGACGAACCCGAGCAGCCGATTGACGCTTTTCAGGACCGCGGGCAGGCAGGGGTCGTTGCGGTAGTCGTCGAGATTGGCCGACCCCCAGGAGAACCGGACCCCGTTGGTGTATTGGCGATCCGTGCCCGTAAACAGGTCGTTTTCGAAGCTCAGGGTCAGCGTATTCGGGCGCGCGGCGCGCGCTTTGGCATGATCGGCCCGATTGCAGGGCGTGCTGCCCTGCTCCGCCTGCGCTGTCGGGACCCCTCCCAGCAGTGCGGCAATCCCTACCAGTAGCAGCGTTCGGCGCGCCAGATTC
>JANMXI010000298.1:0-16658 GCA_031394735.1 Pseudomonadota bacterium
GCATGTGTATGTCGCGGTCCCTTATATGTTCTCTTCGATCTCCAAACCGCTGGATTTATAGGGCGGCGCGCGAGCAGTACAGCACATAAGTTTGTCCTAAAGGTTGCGCAGAAAGTCCATCAAGGCCGGCTGATTGCGCCACGACCGGGTGCGTGAACGAGATGCTGTCGGGATACAGGCTTGCAACGCGAGCGCCTTGGTATCCAAATCGATCTCGGCGTAAATATTGGTCGTGTTGATCGACACGTGCCCAAGCCACGCACGGATCGTGTTGAGATCCACCCCGGCGCGTAACAGATGCGATGCCGTGCTGTGCCGAATCGTATGTGGCCCGACCGTCTTACGTGCGAACGACGGCGTGTTGCGCCGGGCGCGCTCGGCACATCGTTTGACGAGAGCGTGAATGCCGGATCGCGTCAGGGTCTGAGACAAGCGGTTAAGAAAGACACGATCACCGGAGTGACGTCCGACAGTCAGTGGACGGATCGCCTTGATGGTCACCGGCCATAGCGGGCAGGTGCGCAACTTGCGGCCTTTTCCCAGAATCTGAACGCTACGCGCGTGCCAATCAAGATCGGCGATCGTGAGTTGTGCCGCTTCACTGGCTCTGGCGCCCGAGTTATACAGAAACAGCAGCAACGCGTGTTCCCGTTGGCCCTGTCGGGTGGATCGATCGGGCACGTCTAGCAAGGCATTGATCTCTGCGCGATCGAGACAGGTGATGACAGGTGCGGTGAACTTCTTGAAAGGCACTTGACGGACCTCGGCCGCCCAGGCGATATACTCCGGGCGATGCTCACCGATGAAGGCAGCCAACGCATGAATGCCGCCGAGACGCTGGTTGCGAGTGCTGATGCCGCAACGCCGTTTATCCTCCAAATGGCTGAGGAACTGGCGCACCAGTTTGGCGGAGAGGTCGGGGATGGTAAGTCGGTCAACTGACTTCCCGAGCCGTTCGCCGATGAAAGGCAGCAACTGCTTGAGCATGTCACGGTAACTTTTTTGGGTGTTGATCGAGAGGTTGCGTTCGCCTACCAGATGCTCCAGCAGAAATCGGCGAATCCACGGACCGAGTAAGTCAGTCATGGCGGCTCTCCCGGGCATACCGCTCGAAACGCCGTCCGGCCGTGCGGAGCAACTGCGGCGTCATCGTGAGGTAGTGTTGAGTACTGGCCAGGTCTTTGTGACCCAGGTAGGTTGCGAGACGCGGCAGGAGCGGCTGCAAATCTGCACCAGCGCGGTACCACCGTAGCAGACGATGGACGGCACCCGAGTGGCGTAGGTCGTGTAAGCGTGGCTGATGACGTGGGCCACCATTACGCACAATGCCAGCCGCGGCGCGCAGTCGCCGGAAGGTTCGCTCGATAACGGGTTGGTTCATGCGCGCCCCATTGCGGAGGCAGAAGAACGCCCCTTCCGACGGACGTCGGTGGCATCGCTCACGTTGTTTACGGTAATCGATCAATACGCGGGTGAGGTCACGGCCCATGGGGACAAGCCTTGTCTTGAAAAACTTTGTTTCCCGAATGGTCAACACAGCTTGATCGAGGTCTACGTCCGCTTCGTCGAGCTTGATTACCTCGCCGAGCCGCAAGGCGGCGCCATACAGTGTCAACAAAAGCGCTCGTAAGGCGTAGTCTTCAATCAATGATCCACGCACGTTGCAGATCGCGGACGAGGCAGCCAGCAACTGGCGCAGTTGCGCAGTGGTATAGATGAAGGGAACGAACGTGGACTTTGGTGTTCTCGCCAAAGCGGGTAGCGGCGGCGGTCGGTCGTATCCGCGCGTCTGCGCAAATCTGAACAGCCCCTTGAGCACTCGGCGTTTGCGTGCCGCGGTCTCGAGCTTTGTTCCGGGGTGCACCAAGAACGCCTTTATGGCGTCCCCCGAAACGGTGCTCAGGGCAGAATGGCCGACGTGACCACAGAAAGCTCGTAAAATGTAGCCTTCTGCAGCGAAGCGATTACCGAGCGCGCGTCGATGCATCAGGTACTCGACGACGATCTGCGGGAGCTTCATAGGAGACTCCGTAAGTTGAGTTCGGCGACTTGGCGTAAACCGTCGAGGTCGATCTTTGCGTAGTGGAGGGTCGAGGATGCGCGTCGGTGCCCAAGTTGGTCGCCGATCTCTTTGATCGAGAAGCCGCGGGTCAGCAGATGGCGGGCGCACGCGTGTCGCAATGCGTGCGCACCCAGCCTCGGGGAAATGACGCCGAGTGCGCGAAGTCGCCAACGTACGATCGCTGTAATGCTCGATCCCGAAAGTGGCCGCAGAGGGGGTTTTATGGCTAAGAATACCTCCCGGTGATTACAACGGGGGCGAGCCTCTCGTAAGTACCGGATGATCGCATCGCCGACCGGACGGACCAAAGGAAACTGTTGAACGCGACGCTGCTTGGATCGGTAAACTTGTATGCGCTTGGCGGACCAGTCGATATCATCAAGGCGCAGCGCTGCTACCTCGCCTCGGCGCCAACCGTATACGGCCAGTAGTAGAAGAACCGCCGAATCCCGAATGTGCACTGGATCATCGCCCGCCGTGTTCTTGATAAGTTGCTGGACCTGATCCCATCCGGGGGCGAATGGAATGGTCTCGTGCATATACATCCGAGGCGAATCGATCGCTGCAACGATGTTCTCGTCGCACCAGTGCTGGGCCACTCCGAAACGGAAAAAGCAGCGTATCGAACTCGCCAGGATGGCAAGCGATCGCCGACTCCACCCATTGCGGCTTTGCCCAATCAAATACTTGTCGATCTGGTCAGCAGTAATCGCCTTCATCGATCGCGGCGGTGGCTGAAGTGCCAATACCAGATTACGGGCGTGTTGGCACCTGGCCTCGACGGTGACGGAAGATAGCCCACGCTCATCCAGCATGAAATGCTGATATCCAGCGATCTGTGGCTCCAGCGTGCATCGGGACATCTCGCATGGCGCAAGCCGACCGACGAAATAAAAGAACCGTTTTGCCGTGCTGACGAATAGGCTCTGCGAACTGCAGGAAAACCGGCGTCGCACACCGCGCTTGGATCGCACGATGACCTTTCGCGCACTGCGCTTGATCGCCGCCAAGTCGATCATCTTCTCGTTGAGAGGTACCGTCTTTACGATGGCAAGAAGAAGCCACGCAATCTTCCGCTGTGCCGTGAGGTTATGGCCGCGGACAACGCAATCCTCAAGGAACCGTTCACGCTCCGTGAATAACGGAGCGACACGATGACGAGCGATTACAGCCGGATGTGCAAAGATAGTCTTGAACATTATCGGGTCTCCAAGTGAGGTGGGAGCCGATAAGTCTGGGGCGGAAAGTTATGTGCTGTCGCAGATGGCAATCACCCTATAAATCCAGCGGTTTGGAGATCGAAGAGAACATATAAGGGACCGCGACATACACATGCGGGGAGTACGGCAGCGTCGGCAGATGCAAAATACCGAGGCAGTGCAACCCGGCGGTGAACTCCCCGGAGATCATCGCCGAGCCCCGATCGGTCATCAGCGAGCGCGGCAAGCCGACCTTCTGCAGCGCCTGGCACAGGCCGTGGACCAACTCCTCGGTGCCCTCGCTCGTGTACCACTGGGCATGGCACAGCAAGCGTGACCGATCGTCGATGAAGCCGACCAGAAGCGGCTTGACGTACTGCCCGCTGCGGGTCAGGACTTTGCGCGAGCCGTGATGGAAGTCAAGATGCATCAGTTGTAGGACATGCTCGACCTCGTAGCTGCGCACCTCGCGTTGTTCGAGTCGGTCGCGGGCGGCCAAGGCCCCCTCGCTCGCCCGACGCAGCGGGCGCTGACGCAGCAGCCCGCGGGCTTTCAGATAGCGGCGCACGCTCGGGATAGGATGGACACTTCACCTCGCTAGCGGCGAGCGTCACGCGCAGATTGTCGTGGTGCAGTTGCGCGGTCCAGCCCGGATGCTCGCGATACTGCGTGGTCAGTGCCTGCACGGCCGCGGCCAACAGACTCGGGAAGCGACCGATGTCGCCGCGCACTTGATTGCGCAGCACCTGCACCGGATCGACAGCCTTTTTCGCCGCGTAATACCAGCGTTCCAGCGTCGAGCAGCCGAAGCGGATCTCAAGGCCGGTGAACGGATGACGCCAAGCCTTGGCGGCCAACGCATTGAGCGCGCCGCGCAATTCTCCGGCGGCTGGCGGCGCGGCCAAGAGCGGTCCGATGATCGCAAAGCGCAGCCGCGCCCATCGATCCCGCTGCGGCAGATCCTCAATAGTACTCAACTTCGCTCCCATTGCGTTGCCACGCTTGCGCACCGCTCGTGGGATCGAAGGCTACAAAGCCGCCTACGATGCCGCTATCGACATCCTCTGCGGGTACGTGCGCGACCCTCGGATTACCTGGATTTGGCGCCTGTACTCAGCGGCGCAATAAATCGCAGCACCTGCGTCAACCGATCCGTCATTTGCTTGGCATCGAAGCGTTCCAACAGACCGTGCGGCAGCTGTTCGCTCACCACCGGCGGCATGAACCGTTCACGTATCGACTGCCAGAACGGCGTCAATAAAAAATCCTTGCGCCACCACGTCTGCCATCGCTTCAGCGTGCGCGCCGAGATACGCAGCAACGCGCACAACGATTGGCCCGACGCGTTGCCCGGCGGTGAGACCAACATCAACACCACCGACAGATACACACGGCGGCCGGCAAAGCGCACCGAGGGCGAGGTTGCACGCAGGTCACAATGGCCACAGGTAAAACTCAGGCGCCAAGAATAATCTTCCCGTACCGCCGCCGGACAGCCGCGCGGTTTACGCGGGTAATCCGCTACGTGCAGCGGTCCTGCGCAGCACGGACAACGACCCTGTCGGGTCGCGGCTGCGAACTCTTCATCGATGCGGGTCAGAAAATGAAAAAAAGCGGGATCTTGTAATACGGCGTGGCACACTTTGAGCGTCTCCTGTCTTGGTAAACCGGAGACTCCCCGGAGGGGATCTTTTAATCAAGATCCCCGATGGGGATCCAACTCAAACCATCACGAAACTTGACCGCCAGAGACCGAATCGCCATCAAGAAAGGTGGTCATGCTCAACAGCAGTGATTGATGCCTGCATGCCTTGCATGACAAGCGCCTTCTGTGTGACGAAGGAGGATGATTCCAAGGGTCGGGCACTCATTTGCGCGTACCGCCGACATCGTCCGTATCGGAGTTGCGCATAGACGCCAGCAGTCTCAAGAGTCGGTCCAGGTCATCCGGCTTGAGCTTTCCCAGTTCGCGCGCGGCGAGCTGCAGCCGTGGGTCATCGACTTCGAGTTGCTCGGCCGACTCGCCCAACAGCCACGACACCGTGACATCGTAGGTCTCTGCGAACTTCGCCAGCTCTTCGGCAGAGACGCGGCGATTGCCTGCCTCGATCTCCGAAATAGTCGGCCGATGCATGGCAAATAGTTTGGCGACCTGACCCTGCGACAGGCCGGCTACTTTCCTCGCCTCACGCAGGCGCGTCGCAATTACTCCGCGCATCGACTCATGTATGTTGGTCATTGCGCATTCACTTTCTGAGCTGGAGCCGGCGGTTGCGTAGCAGCCAACGCGACTACCATTGCCACGGCTTCATCGACCGTGAGCGCGATTGTGGTCTTTTCGCGCCGAAAGATGTTTACGTCGTTGGCGATCGTGATTCCGAGCTTCACGCCGAGCATTCCGATCGCAACCGGCCAAATCTTACTGTCGAACTTGGGCAACTCTTCAATCGGTTTGGTGGTTCCAGCGATTGCCGGGCATTCCAAGCCACTCGATGTCTGAATGTGCTGCAGGACCTCCACCAAGGCGGCCCGAACCTCGTTTGCGTCCATTTGATCCTCCGAATCGACTATTACGTCTAGTAAGATAATCTTACCACTTTGACGACAGATTTCAATGCCTCGCTGCCTGGTGACTGCGTTTGTGGGGCACATCGGCCGACTGTCACATTGAAAACTGTCAGAAATTGATTGATACTTCTTCCATATTGGAAGAGTGATCATGCCTACCCTTGCTAAACAAGTCCTAGAGCACGCCACCGGATTGCCGGAAGGCACGCCTTTGGTCGCCAAAGCACTGTTGCACTTGGGCAGCCGCGCAGCCGTAGACCAAGTGCTATCCCGCCTGGTGCAGCGTGGCACCTTGTTGCGCGCCGGCCGCGGTATCTATGTCCTGCCCGTCGAAAGCCGCTTTGGCACCCGCGCGCCTTCGGCCGTCAAGATGGTCGAGGGCCTCGCAAACCTGCGTGGGGAAATCATCGTGTCGCACGGCGCCACTGCCGCCAACGCGCTGGGCCTGACCACACAGGTGCCGATGCGGGCGGTCTACCTCACGTCCGGCCCCAGTCGTCGCTTGAAATTGGGCGCACAGATGGTCGAGTTCCGGCACGCGCCGATTTGGCAGCTAATCTTTCCGGGTCGAGCAGCTGGCGAGGTGGTGCGGGCACTGGCTTGGCTCGGTCCGGAAAAAGCCAGAGAAGCGATCCACAAACTGCGCGCCAAACTGCCGGCATCCGAACTGAAGGAAGTCGCGTCGGTGCGATCGCGCTTGCCGACATGGATGGCTCAAGAGGTCAGCGCCCTGGTGACCCATGGCTGAGTTCTTCCAGCTCTCGACCGCCGAACGCCTGGACGCGCTCAACGCGGCAGCCAACACTTCGGGCCTGCTGCCCCATCTGCTGGAAAAAGACATCTGGGTCGTCTGGTCGCTGCGGCACCTCTTTGCCGGCCCCTATGCTGACCACTTGGTCTTCAAAGGTGGCACATCCTTGTCGAAAGCCTACGGTGTCATCCGGCGCTTCTCCGAAGACGTGGACCTGACCTATGACATCCGTGTCATCGCCGGTGATCTGGTGGGCCACTCACAGGTGCCACTGCCCGCAAGCAAAAGCCAGGGGAAGAAATGGACAAAAGAGATTCGCTCGCGTTTGTCAGCATGGGTCGGCACCAAGATCGTGTCACGTCTCAAGCTCGACCTCGAACAGCATGACCTGCCAGCCACCGTGCGAGCGGAGGGCGACAAAGTGTTCATCGACTACGCGCCGCTGGCCAGAGGCACCGGCTATGTCGCGCCTGCCGTCACGTTGGAATTCGGCGCCCGCTCCACTGGGGAGCCCAGCGAACCACGCGCCATCCGCTGCGATGCGGCCGAGTATCTGCAGGGAGTGGAATTTCCCACCGCAACACCGCAGGTCATGCGCGCCGAACGCACCTTTTGGGAGAAGGCCACGGCGATTCACGTTTTTTGCGCGCAAGGCGAGTTCCGGGGTGGTGACCGCTTCGCGCGTCACTGGCACGACGTAACGAGACTAGATGCCGCCGGCTTCGCCGACGCAGCCATTGCGGACAAAGCCCTCGCCCGCGCAGTTGCCGAGCATAAAAACATATTCTTTGCAGAAAAGAACTCTCATGGCGACGCCATCGACTATCGCGCTGCCGTCGCAGGTGAACTTCAGCTTGTACCTGACGACGGAGCGTTGGCCAAATTGGCTGCCGACTATCAGCACATGGTCGATGACGGCTTGTTTCTCGATGATGCCGAGCCTTTCGACGCTCTGATGAACCAATGCCGCGCAATTCAGCAGAAGGCCAATGCAAGACATCCACCGCAATGAACTTCAGCTGACATGAGAGATAGAATCCTTGCCGAGCACTCTGCCTGGACGGAGAGGACAAAAGGGGCGGTATGGCTGCGGTATTCGACTGCTCTCAGAAGTCGGTCGCTTATTAAGGGCAAGTGAATGCACATTAAGCACATCGAGGTGGGCAATTTTCGAAAGCTCAAGGCTGTCCGCATCGACTTTTCAGAGACCACCACGGTTTTTGTTGGAGCAAACAACAGCGGGAAGACATCGGCCATGGTGGCGCTACGCCGGTTTCTCGTGGATCGTGCTGACTTCTCCATCAACGACTTCACCCTGACGCACTGGACAAAGATTGATGCGACTGCTGCCCAGTGGGAACTAGAACAAGCAAACGGAAACCCAACCGAACAGTTCTACTGGAACGACTACGTTCCGTTTCTGGACGTGTGGCTCAACGTACCGACGCGCGAACTGCACTACGTTCAGATGCTGCTGCCGACGCTCGACTGGAACGGTACAAGCATTGGTGTTCGTCTTCGCTTCGAGCCCAAGGACAACCAAGCGCTTCAGCAGGAGTATCTGACAGCCAGGAAGGCTGCCGCCGCCGTGATGTCGAAGGCCGACGACGCCGCTTCGACAGTCAAGGCCACCTCTACCTTTGCATTGTGGCCGCGGTCGATGAAGGACTTTTTGTCCCGGCGGCTGCGCTCGACCTTTGAGATTCGCGCTTACCTTCTCGACCCAGCTGCGCTAAAAGCACCGGAACATGGACTCGCGTGTCCACAGCTTTTGCCTGCGCAAAGCGACCCAATCGAAGGCGACCCATTTCAGGGCCTCATCCGAATTGATGAAATCAGCGCACAACGCGGGTTCGGTCACGCTGGGCCCTCTGGTACGCCGCGCGACCACGAATTCCATGAAGACCAAACAGAACACCGAACAGGCAAGAAGCTCTCAAACCAGCTTCGCTCCTACTACATCCGACATCTCGATCCATTCGACAAGCCCGAACCGAAGGATCTCCAAGCCTTGCAAGCCCTGCACGAGGCGCAGACGGCGTTCGGACAGCGCCTAGCGGATTGCTTCGCCGACGCTCTAAAGGAACTTGAAGACATCGGATATCCCGGCGTCACCGATCCCAAGCTGACCGTTACGACCAGCATCAAGCCGATCGATGGCCTGAATCACAGCTCTGCTGTCCAGTACGAGGTTCCGACCCATCTTGCTGAGAAGGCAAAAGGACATCGCCTCCCCGAAGACTCAAACGGACTCGGGTATCAGAATCTGGTTTCGATGGTATTTGCTCTGATGAGCTTCCGCGACAAGTGGATGAAGGTGGGTAAGGCTGGCGGCTCTAGGACAGCCGAGGACGCTTTCATCCCACCGCTTCATCTGGTCCTCATTGAAGAGCCGGAGGCACATCTCCATGCACAGGTTCAACAAGTCTTCATCAAACAGGCCTATGCGGTATTGCGCAAGCACGGCAAGCTGAAGGAGTCGACCAATCTCAGAACTCAGCTCGTGGTCAGCACGCATTCGAGTCACCTTGCACATGAGGCGGACTTCGCCTCCCTTCGCTACTTTCGACGGCTTCCCGCACCGCCCGAACCAGGCTCGGTTCCCATTTCTTCAGTCGTCAATCTTTCTGAGATTTTTGACGGCCCCGACAAGACCGAGCGATTCGTGAAACGCTACCTCAAAGCAACGCATTGCGATCTATTCTTTGCTGACGGAGCCATCTTGGTCGAAGGACCCGCCGAGCGAATACTGATACCGCATCTCGTGCGAGAGCGGGACGCATACGCGTATTTGAAACGCTGTTACATCACTTGGCTGGAAATCGGAGGCAGCCATGCGCACCGATTGCGCACGCTTCTGCAACACCTGGGTCTTAGCACACTAATCATCACGGACATCGACGCGAAAGATGGCGCTACTTCGAATTCAGTCGTGCCCAAGCGCGGTGCCGGTCAGAAGGCCCGCAATGAAACATTGAAGACATGGATTCCGGCGGAAGAATCGCTCGACGTTCTGCTCGACAAGAACGCGGACGACAAAGTCATCTCAGACCCCAGCGGATTTGCGATTCGTGTTGCGTATCAGCAGCCGATTTCAATGGCCTTCAAATCAACAAAGCACGCCGAAGCACTCGCAAACACGTTTGAAGATGCCCTCGTCTACGAGAACCCAACTTTGTTCGAGAATCTCGAAGGTCACGGACTTATCGCTAAGTTTCGCGACGCGCTCACGAACTGCGCCGATCTAAGCGACCTGGCCGAGAATGTATCCGAAGCACTTGAGAAGGGGAACAAGGCAGAGTTCGCCCTCGATCTCCTTTATTCTGAGGAGGTCAAGGACTTGAAAGTGCCTGGCTACATCCATGACGGACTTGAGTGGCTCGCCGAGCGGCTGAAGCGCAAGGAAGATGATGTTGTTGGCACATCGACGACGGCAAGAGCATGATCGATCAGGATGCTATCGTCGCCGGCGACGACATTGATAAGTCGGTCGATGTCGAGATCGCGAGCTGCCTGAGCCTCGCGGCCCCTCGCAGTTTCTTTCTGTTTGCCGGTGCTGGTTCCGGAAAGACCCGGTCGCTCGTCATCGCCTTGCAGTATGTGCAAGAGCATCTCGGAGAAACGCTGAGGTTGAAGGGCCAGCGCGTCGGCGTCATCACATTCACAAATGCAGCGAGTGACGAGATTACAAGACGCCTCTCGTTTGATCCGATCATCGATGTTAAGACGATCCACAGCTTCGCGTGGTCACTCATTGATGGCCTCAATCGTGACATCCGGGAATGGCTTCGCACGAACCTTGCCACAGACATTGAACAGCTTCGAAGCGAGGAAGCGAAGGGTCGCAAGGGCACCAAAGCATCAGTGACGCGCCTCAGCAAGATCACCTCAAAGTCTAAGCGCCTTCAGAACCTAGACGGTGTGAAGCGCTTCGTATACAGCCCCACCGGAGACAATCGCGGCAGGGACGCACTCAATCACTCAGAAGTCATTCAGCTTACCTCGACTTTCCTGCGAACCAAGCCGGTTATGCAGAGCATATTGGTGGGGCGCTATCCATTCCTGCTGATCGACGAAAGCCAGGACACGAACAAGAATCTGGTCGACGCACTGTTTGAGGTGCAAGCGGCACACAAAGGGGTATTTGTCCTCGGCTTGATTGGCGACATGATGCAACGCATCTACAGCGACGGGAAAGACGGCCTCGGCCAGAATCTGCCTGCTGATTGGGCTACGCCGGGTAAGCAACTCAACCATCGATGCCCAAAGCGCGTTGTGGCGTTGATCAATAAGGTGCGAAGCGCGACAGACAACCAGCAACAGAAGTGGCGGTCCGACAGTATTGACGGCTGCGTCCGGCTCTTCATTCTTCCGAGCGACACATTCGAAAAGACGAATGCGGAGCGTGCGATCGCTCGGCACATGGCACACGTTTCCGGGGACGACAAGTGGACCGAGCCGAAGGCATTCAAGAGCCTCACGCTCGAACATCGCATGGCTGCAAGACGCATGGGCTTCCTTGACATGTTTGTGCCGCTCTACGAAGTCGACAGTTGGCGCACGAGCTTTCTTGAGGGAACGTTGCCCGCAGTACGGTTTTTCGCTCAAGAAGTCCTCCCTCTCGTTCAGGCACAACAGCGTGAGGACCGTTTTGCCGTTGCGCGTATCGCGAGAACTCTGTGCCCGTTGCTCACCACCGAAGCAATGCGCGCAGCCGACGACAAGCAAGCACAGCTAAAGCTTGTCTCTATAGCAATAGACAAGTTGCTGGCGCTTTGGACAAATGGCGCTGACCCGGCGCTGTCCGAAGTGTTGCGCTGTGTCGCCGCAAGCAATCTCCTTGTAATTCCAGAAAGCCTGCAGCCCAATGCGTATCGCGACCAGGCGATGGACACGACCTATCCTTCTGAGGATGCCGGTGAATCAGATCGTCAAACCGAGCGAGCAGCAGCCATAGACACGTTTCTAAGTGCGCCATTCTCCCAGATCGAACCGTTTGCAACTTACCTGTCGGGGAAAGCGCACTTCGACACGCATCAAGGGGTGAAAGGGCTTGAATTCGATCGCGTGATGGTCATCATGGACGATGAAGAGGCAAGAGGTTTCATGTTCAAGTACGAAAACCTGTTTGGTGGCAAAGGCGCTGGGGATCCTTCCGTCGAAGGAACGCGAAGGCTGTTTTATGTGACCTGCAGCCGCGCCAAAAAGAGCCTGGCTTTAGTGGCTTACACGAAAGCGCCGGACCGCGTTCACCGATTTGTCCTTGATGAGGGATGGTTCGCCGCCGACGAGGTCATCATGGGCGTTCCGACGTAGAAAGTCTGCCCGGCGGACTCAGCCATACGCGTTGGCATCTGGCTCCGGGTCTCCTGGCAAGCGAAGTCATTGCTAGAGTCGGCAGCGGTCTCGGCGTCTCGCCGTGATGGACTAGTATCACTTTATACTTTGCAAGTCGCAACTACCACGGCGCCGACAGCGCATCGACAACATCCCGTCGCGCCAGCACGCGGGAGCACAGCTCCCAGCGATCCTTATCCGGATCAATCGTCTGCTGATACTGTCAACCGGCGTCCAAAATTGACCACCTTCCGACATCCAAAATTGACCAGGGGATATCGGTCAGTTTGGGAGGGTTTGCGGTTCCGAGCGCTCATCTGATGGCAGAGAGAAGCGCGGTCTGCCGCGTTAGCGGCAGACTTTCCGGCTTCTTCTAAAATCCGACTGCATAGGAACCTGTAGGCGCGGCGATCGAGGGCTGACCCTTGACCGGAGGTCCCCGGATTTTTCCGTTGTCGAGTCATTGGCGTTTCTTGAAGCGGTAACTATCGTTGCCGGTTTCGATGATCTCGCAGCGATGGGTGAGCCGATCCAACAACGCCGTGGTCATCTTGGCGTCGCCGAACACGGTGCTCCATTCACCGAAGCTCAAGTTGCTGGTGACGATGAGGGAGACACGCTCATAAAGTTTGCTGATCAGATGGAACAACAGTGCGCCACCATCCTGGGAGAACGGCAGGTAGCCCAGCTCATCCAGGACGATCACATCTTGGTTGAGCAAGCGGTTGGCGAGTTGCCCTGCGCGGCCCGCGCGCTTTTCGGCGTCCAGCTGGTTGTCGAGATCTACGACGCTGTAAAATCGCGCTCGATGCCCCTGCAGGATGACGTTGCGCGCCAGTGCCGTGGCTAGAAGCGATTTCCCCGTCCCGGTTCCGCCGACGAAGACGATGTTGCGGGCGGTGGTGAGATAATCGCCGGCATACAACTGGCGTAGCTGTGTTTCGCTCACCATGGATTCCTTGAAGTCGAAGCTATCCAAGTCCCGCGGCACCGGGAAGCGCGCCAGGCGCAGCTGGTATTCGTAGGAACGGGCCTGCCGGTCCGCCACTTCAGCTTGCAGCAGTTGCGCAAGCCACATCGTCGGGGCGAGCTTCTTCTGGCTCAAGGCCGTCAGGCTCTCCTCCAGGGCGCTTGCCATGCCGCGCAGGCGCAAGGATTTCAGTTGCTCGGTCAGTTGTTGGGTTTGCATAACTCTCCTCGGTTAGGTGATTGACAGGAAGGACCGTGATACGCGAGCGCAGCAGCTGATCGTAGCGATCACAGTTGGCCGCCGGCTCGATTGATAATTTCAAGGAGTCCGGCACCTGCAGCGGTGTCGCCGCCGGCGGCGCCGCGGCCCGGTGCAACAGGTTCACCACGTGCGCGCTGCTGACGACTTGTTCATCGAGCGCATCGGCGCATGCCGCGGCGACGGCTTCCAGTCCGTACAGCGCGACCATCGAGAGGATCTCCACGAACTGCCGATCCCCGCCCAGATGCTTGGCCAGGCGTTCGCGTACTCGAGTCATCGCGGCAGGTAAATTCCAGTCTTTGAACGGTGCGCCGTTGCGCAGCGCGCCCGGCTTTCGCTCCAAGGCCGGCACGTAATGCCAGGGGTTATATTCCACATGACCGCGACAGAAGAAGCGCGAATGATCCCCGATCATCTGATCCCCGCACATCTGCACGACGCGCTCGGCGTAGGCGCGCACCGTGGCGACCTGGCCGGCGTAGCGGCACTCCACGCTGTAGCGGTTGCGCTCGAAGTTCACAAGGCAGGTCTGGGAGATCCGCCCCGTGGCTTCTGCATAGCCGTCAAAGGGCGCAGGCATTGCCCGCAGCGCCGCTCGCTCTTCGTCCCACACTTCGATGATCTTGCGGTTCGTTTGCTCCGGATGATTGCGCTCCTGCGCCAGTTGCAGACAGCGCGCGGCCAGGTGCGCATTGAGCTCCGCCAGATCCTTGCAGCGCAGCTTCGGGGTGAACAGCCACTCGCGCACGTTGCCAACCTGGTTCTCCACCTGGCCCTTCTCCCACCCCGAGGCCGGCGTGCAGGCGGTCGGCTCGATCAGATAGTGATTGCACATCACCAAGAAGCGGCGGTTATAGCGGCGCTCCTTGCCGGTGAAGATCGCATCCACCGCCGGTTTTAAATTGTCGTAGATGCCGCGACGGGGCACGCCGCCGAAGAACTCGAACGCTCGCGCGTGCGCGTCGAACACCATCTCCTGACTCTCGCGCGGGTAGGCAACCAGGAAAAAGGCGCGGCTATGACACCGCCGCAGGTGCGCCAGCTTCACCACGCAATCGACGCCGTCGATTTCCACATGCTCGTGGCTGAAGTCAAATTGATACGCCTCGCCGGGCGCAAAATACTGCGGGATAAAAGCATTCGACACCGGATGTCGGCATCGTTCAACCGCGCGTATCTGCCGGCGCACCGTGTCCACTGTGCCCGTGTAACCTTCGATGCACAGCGCTTCATAAATCCGCTGCGCTGTGCGCCGCTCGCGCAACGGCAATTTCTCTTCGGCCTCCAACCATGCTTCCAGCGTTTCTAAAAACGGCCCCAGCTTCGGCCGCGGCTGGACCGCGCGCCGATACTCAAAAGCTTCCCCCTCCCAACGCAACGCCTTCTTGACGGTGTTACGCGTTATCCCCAGATCGCGCGCAATCGCGCTGATAGTCTCCCCCTGCACCAGCCGCCGTCGGCGAATCTTGCCAATTGTTTCCACGCACAGCACCCCAGTTCACCCCACACGGCCGGTAAGGCCGCACAGGGTACGGGGTGGTCAATTTTGGACGCCGATTTCACCCCGAACCTGGTCAATATTGCACGCCGGTTCACAGTCTTGGCGGCATCGGAGCGCTTGCGCGCACTGTCTTTTCCGTGTTGTACTACTAAACGGACGCTGAATAAAGATATTTATTAGCGCTGGCCTCCCTGGACGCCTCGTGACAGGCGGCGGCGAGGCAAAGGCGAGATTCGTTGGCAGTGCGCATAGGCTTGATACCCTGCACGCGGACGAAACGAGTTCAGGCAGCGATCAGGGTGACGATCGTGACTTGGTGAAGCCAAAGCGGTGTTCCGCGCTCTGGCACTTTTGCTTAAAAGAGGTTCGAGTATGGTAAACGTTGAAAAACTCAAGGCTCAGCTGAAGGATCGCGGCGTCGAGTACTTTCTCGGTGCCTACGTCGATGGCCTTGGTGTGCCAAAAGCCAAAGCTGTTCCGATCAATTCGCTTGAGAAAGCAGCGGCGGGTTCCGAGCTCTACACTGTTGGCGCTATGGAGGCGATGGGAGAGCTCGGTCCAAACGAAGATGAATGCGTCGGCATGCCGGATATGTCGAAGACCGTCGTCCTACCGTGGGATACACGCTACGCGTTGGCGCCGACGGACCTGTACCTTCAGGGCGCTGCCTACTCACACTGTTCACGCCACGTCCTCCGACGGCAGATGGATGTCGCTGCGGCGGCCGGATTCGATTGTAATATGGGTATAGAACCCGAAATCTACGTTCTCAAGAAGACCGCTACCGGTTGGGCGCCCTTCGTCGACGAGGACACGTGGAACCGCCCGACTCGTGGCTACGATGTCGATGCGACCATGCTCGCTGACAAGTTTCTCGGACCGATGGTCAAATACATCGACGAACTCGGCTGGGGCCCGTACTCCTTCGACCACGAGGGGGGCCAAGGTCAATACGAGTTCGACTTCGGCTACTGTAATGCGCTTGAAATGGCTGATCGCATGGTGATCCTGCGACTGATGAGCAAGCACGTGGCTCGATCACTAGGTTGTATCGCTACGTATATGCCGAAGCCGTGGTCGGAGGCTTTCGGCTCGGGAGCCCACATCAACATGAGCCTTGCCCAAGATGGCAAGAACGACTTCTCCGCAAAGGATGGATCGGAAGGGACCAGCCGAGGTTACAGCCAACTCGCCTACCAGTTCACCGCAGGCGTCCTGCGTCACGTTCACGCGATAACACTCGTGGCGTGCCCGACTGTCAACTCATACAAGCGACTCACCCCACGTGGCAAAATGAACGAAATGTCGTGGGCGCCGGTGTATGCGGCGTATGGGCATAACAACCGAACACTCGCGGCGCGCCTGCCGATGAACCGGCAGTGTCTGGAAGTCAGGCATGTTGACAGCGCGACGAATTTCTACCTGAGCACGGCGATGATCCTGGCGGCGGGTTTGGCTGGGATTCGCGACAAGCTGGACGCGGGACCCCCGTGCGAGCTCAATACCTACGACTATCCTGAAAGCGAGCTCGCGAAGCGGGGAATCATTCGCCTTCCGCGGACGCTAGGTGATGCGATCGCGACGTTCGAGAACGATTCATTCGCACGCGGCGTTATGGGCGACGCGTTCCACAAATCATACGTCGCGTATAAGTGGCGTGAATGGGAAGACTACTGCCTGACCGTTGATGATTGGGAGAAGCATCGATACATGCACGTCTGGTAAAGTACAAGGTCAACATACTCGCAGACTCTTGCATTGACCAATATAGGACAGCAGATGCCGCGCTAGGATTCCTGCACTAGCACTGAGATCGGCGACCATATACGCGGTGGGATGGACCTGGCGGTGCTGCCGGTCGGGGCCACTGAACAACACGGTCCTCACCTCGGCACCGGCACCGACACGATCTCCGCGCAGTGGGTGGCCGAGCAAGCTGCGCGGCGGACTGGGGTCCTCGTGCTACCGGCCATCCCCTACGGGTGCTCGTTAGGGCACACGGACCGCTG
>JANMXI010000299.1:0-11079 GCA_031394735.1 Pseudomonadota bacterium
GCGCTGACGCGGGTGCTCGAGTCCTTTCCGCAATGCAATGCTCTGTATGACGCCGCGCGCAATACCATCGTGCGCCACGCTGCGGTCCATGTCGGCGTCGCTACGCAAACGCCCGACGGATTGAAAGTGCCGGTGATACGCAATGCGCAGGCGCTGGATGTCTGGGAACTAGGCGCGCAGATCCGTTCCTCTTCCGAACGCGCCCGCAACAATCAGGCAACCCGCAATGAACTCATGGGCTCCACCATCACGGTCACGAGCCTGGGCAAATTGGGCGGCATCGCCTCCACGCCGGTCATCAACGCGCCTGAGGTGGCCATCATCGGTCTCAACAAGGCAGTCGAACGGGCCGTCGTGGATCGCGGCGCGGTGGTCGTCCGTCGTATAATGAATCTATCTTCCTCGTTCGATCATCGCTTCGTCGACGGCTACGACGCCGCGGCGATGATTCAGGCGCTGAAGGAAATGATCGAGCATCCTGCAACCATCTTCATACCCAAGAGCAAGTCATGACTTCCCAACCGCAGCGTCCCGCATTCGGCACCGTGCTGACCGACTCCATGGCCAGCGCCACGTTCAAAGACGGCAAGTGGACCGATTTCGCCATCGTCCCCGTTGCGCCGATTCAGATCAGTCCGGCGGCGCATGTCCTGCATTACGCAAGCACGTGTTTCGAAGGCTTCAAGGCCTATCGCCGTCCTGACGGCTCGATCCACGTGTTCCGCATGGACCGGCACATTGCTCGGCTGCGACAGAGCGCGGAGCGTCTGGTGCTGCCCGTTCCCGATGCCAAGGCGGTTGCGGAAATGGTGCGCGAAGTCATCCGCCGCTCGCGCGCAGCGGTGCCGGAAGCACCTGGTGCGCTGTACCTGCGTCCATTGTTGTTCGGCACGACCGCCAATATCGGCGCGGCCGCCACGCCGTCCGCGGAAGCGACGCTGCTGGTGCTGGCCAGCCCCGTGTGGGATTACTTCGCAGGCGGCATGAAGCCCCTGCGCATCCTGGTCGACAATGTGAACACGCGCTCGGCCGCGCATCTGGGCATGGTCAAGACCGGTGGCAACTATGCCGCCGCGATGGGACCGACCCTGGCGGCACGCGCCAAGTATCAGGCCGATCAGGTGCTGTTCAGTCCCGGCGGACAAGTGCAGGAAACGGGCGCGGCGAACTTTGTTCTGTTGCGCGACAAGCAATTGCTGACACGCAGCCTGGACGCCACCTTTCTGCATGGTGTGACGCGCGATTCGTTGCTCACCATGGCGCGGGATTTGGGTTACACGGTGACCGAGCGTCCCTTTGACGTGAAAGAAATGTTGGAGTGGGTGAAGACCGGTGAGGCGGCGCTGTCGGGTACGGCTGCGGTGCTGGCGGGCGTCGGCACGCTGATCTACAAGGACCAGGAACATCGCGTCGGCAACGGCGAGGTCGGACCGATCGTGCGCGATCTGCGCGCGAAACTGGTGGCGATCCAGCAGGGCGATGTGCCGGATGCGCACGGTTGGCGGGAGACGATTTAGCGCTGATCCGCACGTCATGGCAGCCGACGAAAAAGACGATACAAGCGCTTCCAGCGCTGATCCGCAGGCGCGGTGGTCACCGCGCTTTGCGCGTGAGCAGCGGCGCAAGAGCTTGGTTGCCGGAATAGTCGGTATTGCCATGGGGGCGGTGGTGCTTGTCGAAGCCGTTCTGGCAATGCGGGCGGGCACGTGGGTGCGCTTCGGTTCACCCAGTAACTCCTTCTCGATTCCAGGCTGGGTTGCGGCGCTGGCCGGCGTGTTCGTCGTCTTTATCGGTGTGATGATTCTCTGGAGAAATGTTTTTCGACGCCATTGGCAAGCGTCCAAACCCTAAAATGGCTTGCGTTTATTGAGTTGGAGAGCATGCTTAGCGCGGCAGGCTGATCTCGAATTCCAGGTAACGAACAATAAACGAAGGGGACGAGCATGCTCACAGTACGGAGAAGACTGACGCTCAACACAGCGTTTGCAACCGGCCTGATCGCCGTGGTGATCGTCACGGGTTGCGCTGAAAAAAAACCCGCACTGCACGCGGGGCCGGCCCACCAAATCAAGAAGAGCGAGATGAGTCTCGCCGAACAGAAATACGGAATCGCGCCAATCCCGGATTCGTCCGTCACCTACCAGCCAGACGTGATCGTCGTCGGCGGCGGAGCAGAATCGGTCCGCGCTCAGGACCCCAACGGCTTCATCTGGACCATTGATGCCAGCGCGGCTCATGCCGATGAATTGGAGCCCGGTAAAGTTCTCTTTATGACCAACCGTGTCGTGGGACGGGTCCTTGATGTTCGCAAACAGGGCGCGGATCTCGTCGTCGTAATCGGGCCGGTAAACATCACCGAGATTGTGCGCGACGCAGATATTCGAGTTGCCGATCTGCCGATAAATTTCGACGAGGCGCTCGCCTACACCGCGACCGATCTTCCTGGAAAAGTGGTTTCTTTGGCGCAGCTCACACCGGTGCCGGCGACCGCCACGCCAACTGCCTTTCGTAAGACATCGGGTTCGGCTGCCGACGAAGCGGCGGGCGCGCCCGTTCCCGATGTCTCGAATCTCGTCAATTTCAAGACCGTTCCAGTCGTAAGTTCTGCCGGCGTGGGTCTTCGTGGCACGACAGACGCCGGCGGTTTGAAGGTGAAGGCAGAAGTCTTGGTGCATCTGGCTGCACCCAAGGTCGATGTCGTCATCAAAATCGAGAGCGGCTCCATTGTGGAGGCGTCGGTCGAATTGAAGGGTGCCGCGGGTCTGACGTGGAATTTCGAGGCCGGCACTGATGTGGGCCTGAAAGCCAACGTACATGGACTGCTAACACCCGACACTGATTACAGCATTCCTATTTCGCTGAATGGGGCATTTCCGGTCGCGATCACTGTGAGGCAGCGACTTTCGGTCGACACCGGACTCGGCGTGAGAAATACCACGATTGGTGCGACAGGCGACTACTCATTCAATGGCGGATTCAAGGTGGGATATATCAACAAGACATGGACGGTGGGAGGCCCGCTGGGATTTCATCAAAACACAAACCTAGTAGAATCCGGCTACGGAGTGTCTCTCGCTGCGGCCGGCATTAATCTGGCGCACTCAATGAAAGTCATCGCCGGAGTCGGCGCGTTCGGATTTGTCGCCGGACCCTATTTCACCTTCACGTCCGGCGTGGGTCTGGCCAGAACCTCTGATATCGGAATGCTCGCCTGCATGCGCGCACCGATTGTGGTCAAGCTATCCGGCGGGGTCGGTTATTTGATTCCGCAATCGGTCACGAGTGCCATCAATTTCATCCTTCGCAAGCTCAACATCAAATATCAAGTAACCGGGGAGGGCGGGTTGGAGTCGGGCGATCCGATCACCATTATCAATCGTGACTCTAATGTCGGCGGGTGTCCGACCGACAAGAAGACATGACGAGGCTATCCGACCGGCGGATCCAGCCGTCCAGAGTGTGGCGGTACAGTTGGTGAACGGAGGGATGATGAATCTCACTGCATACTCGTGGTCGGTGCCGTATCGGATCGCGGCAATGGTCCTGCTGGTCTCCACGAGCGTGGCGGTCAGAGCCACTCACGCTACGACCACCGTACCGCTTCGTGCGGGTGAGACGTTCGTACTCGCGGTACATAATGTGGCAGCGGCAAAACCGGGGTCCGGCGGAAACCTGGCGCAAGGTGATTACGAGTCTATCGTGGACGTTACAGACGTCAACAATGACGCCGTCTCTCTGAACATGAAGATCGAAGCGAAGGACGCGAGCGGCAATCCGCTGCACCTGAGTATCGACCGTCGCGTGTTGCGCAACGATATTGCCGGCGCCCGATTGCAAATTCTTGGTTTTCACACGGACGATCCGGCCACGATATCTGGCACGACGGCGCTCGGACCCTCGATCGCAATCGCCAGCGAACTGCGCACCCTCGGTCATGCCACCTATTCCGTGCGTAACTACAACAGCCAGGTCACAAGCTCCGGAACGCTGACGCGCGCGGAGTCAGGGACTGTGCCTTTCATCGTGCTCATCAATGGCCGCCGTGTGACGCTTGCGGCAATAAGCGTCACGGGACAACTGCGGTATGGCGACAAAATCCGCCCCTGGGCACTCTATATTCTTGACGATGCGCAACATCCGTTGACCCTCCAATACTCCTTTGGATCGGTGGGATCCTCGATTCCGTTTGTGCCGGAATTCACGCGCCGGATCGTCCGCATAGATTTTCCGGCCAACCAGGAAACGGCAATGGAGGACAGCCTGAGCAAGCTGTGCCGCGTGGAGATTCCAGGTATCTACTTTGACTTCGATGAGGCGACGCTCAATCCGAAGTCGATGAAGTCTTTGGGGGACGTCGCTCATGTTCTCGAACGCCAGCCGGACTGGAAGGTTCGTATCGAGGGACATACGGACAATATCGGCGGTGATCGCTATAACGACGATCTGTCGGCCCGGCGCGCGACGACGGTCAAAATGGCACTGGTTGAAAGACTCCGCATTCCGCAAAGCCGTCTGGCCTCAGCTGGCTTTGGCGCACGCAAGCCGGTCGAATCGAACGAAACCCTGGAGGGCCGCGCGCGAAATCGGCGCGTGGAATTGGTGCGAGACTGCAAGGGCGTCGCCAAACCCCAATAGCGCTACTCGCGCGTTAATACGACGCGACGGTTGCGGGCACGTCCCTCTGCCGTATCATTTTTGTCCTGTGGTTGTGCGGCACCATAGCCGCCCGTGTTCAGACGGTTTGCCAAAATGCCGTAACGCTCGACCAAGGCCTTTTTCACCGCTTCAGCACGCCGCTTCGACAGCTCGAGGTTTGCATTGTCGCCGCCGATGCTGTCGGTGTGCCCGTCGATCCTGAGCTTCCAGTCTGGATTGCTTTTCATGACGGCGGCGATCTGCTTCAGAACTTTCTCAGAGACCGGCCGGATTTCGGCGCGTGCAAATGCAAAGTAGACGCCATACACCACCGCCGGCCGATGCTCTGCCAGCGAACGTTCCATTGAATCTGGCGAGTCCTTGGCTTCCGGAAAATCGATTTTGGTGATTGCTGATGAGAACCCGGGGCCTTTGGAGCGCAGCAGCAGCGGATTGGAGGGCTGGTCGAGAACATAGTAGTCGAAATCCTCACCGCCATCGTCATCTGCCAAGCGCCCCGCAACGTGCAATGCATGCAGCGTCGTGCGTTTGCCATTGACGAGCATCGGCACATCGACCGGCCCCGCTCCGATCCGTGCCAGGACTCCCTTGAGCGTGCGAGTCACGACAGTCTCTCCAAATTGCGGTTCCACCTCCAGGTACGTGACAGTGGTTTTGCCGGAGGATCGCAACTCATTGATCATCACGGTGGTCGCCAGCGGACACGTCCCGGGAAATTCCTCCGGGTCCGATTCGTGAAAATACGTGCGCAAGGTCCGAGCGTTACGCAGGTCCTCGAGCCGGACGCCACGCGTAACCGTGATCTCGCGCGTCGTTCCGGAATCATCCGGAGCCTCACCCGAGCGCACCAACTTGAACGAACCCTGAGTGATCTCGTTAAGCACCTGAACCGTTTCGTAGTCGCCCGACGGGCTGCTGACCGCGCGCATGGTGGAAAGGCCGACCACGAACGGGATCTGATTCGGTGGTTCCGCCGCCGCGGTTTGCGCAATCCACTCCAAGGCGAGGAACGCCAGGAGTATGCCGACTCGCATATAAGATCCGCGCATCACATCTTCCCCTTGGCGGTGTCGGATGTCGTACTCGATTACGTCAACCGCGCTCACACGTCGTCGAACTCCGAGCAAGTTCCGGTCACCTTGATACTGATTCCCTTGACGGCGCCCTCGAATGACAGGACCCCGCCCTTGCCCTTCAGTGTCATCGTGATCGGCGCCTCCTTGATGGTGTACTCGGCCGGCGTCTTGGCATCTCCGAACACGATCTGCACCTGGCCGTGCTTCGGTCCCGGTCGATCGGAATTCGCTACCTGAATGTTGGCGATCGACAGCTTCTTCGGGTGGTTGTCAAGGTCACGCCAGGTCACGGCGTGAAATTTCATTTCCTTGTGATGCATGCAGATCGTTTCGTTCGATGGGGTTTTATACGTACCTGCGTTCGGGCCGTTCAAGATTACGACTTCGACTACGTCCTGTTCGATTTCGGCCTGGACTGCCTGGACGTGCGCGGCGACCAGGAGGCCGGCGATGGTGAGGAAAGTGCTGACGAAATAACGCATTGCGGGTGGTCCCCTTGCAGTGATAGTAGACTCAAATACGGTTGCAGACCTGATTCCCAGACGGCTTTACCCGAGTGAATTCCTTGGTGAAGATCGGTGCGGATGCAGGCCGCCGATGCGAGCAATCGGATCACGGGTCGTCCTTCCGGATGACCTGTGCGTTGCGAGCGTCTTTGGCGGCGTTCGCGGCGGCCCGTGCCTCATCCGCCTGCTCCCTGGCGAGGGCTGCCGCCTTGCGGGCGTCCTGGTACTCCTTGGCATCGGGCTGCTCGAAGGCTGCATCTTCGCGCGCCTTTGCGGCGGCATAATTCGCGTCCGCATTGCCGGCTGCGGTTCCCAGGGGATCGGCAGCGCGAGATTGGGCGTACGTGGCATAGTCGGCTGCTTGGCGCGCGTCGGCTGCCTTGGCGTTGGCGGCGTTCATGGCGTCCTCGGCATTCTTCGCGGCCTCCTTGGCGGAATCCACATCGGCAGCGCTTCGTTTCCAGAAGTCATCTTCCAGCGCCTTTTGGTCTTCCGCGGCCTCCTTGGCTGCCTTATTGAACATGTCGCGCGCCGTCTTGTTCGGGGCATTTGGATCCCAGGGGTCGTCCCCATCGAGCGCGGCTTGGTCCGCCGCCTCGGACGCAGCGTTCGCCTTGCGGGTGCGCTCCCGCGCCTCGGCAACACCGGGGTCCGATCCGGGATCGGCGGTCGAATTGGCGATGTCGGCGGCGTCTTGGGCGCGGATGGCTTTCTGCCGGAATTCCTGGGCTTCGCGCGCATCAGCCTCGGCCTGAGCTGCGCGCGCTTCGGCGTGACGCGCGGCGTCATCGTAGGGGTTGGACTTCGGCGGTGCGGGCAGCTGGGGCTTCGGCTTTGGCGGCGCCTGCGGTATCGGCGGCGGCGCGCTCTCGGCGTCCGGTGTAGGAGAGGCCTTGGTATTCGAAGCTGCCGCCTCACCCGGGAGCGTTTGGCCGGGACGCGGCGGGACCACGGCCCCGGCACTGTTGGACAACGTCATACCGTCAGGGACCTTCATGCGGTTGGCCGCGTCCGCTCCGTGCGCGCTCCCGATTAGATTCGATCCCGCTGAGAGGCCTCCTACCACGCGCATCAGAGTGAACCCACCGAGTGCAACCGAACCGATGCCACAGGCAAGCTGGAGGGCGATGTTGGCGACATCGTCGCCGATCGGAAGCCGGCTGATGGCGGACCAATTCCTGACTCCGGCGAACACGCCCCAGGCCACCCGAGCCAGGGCGAGGGTGGAGATGATCACAACCAGTGGCCACGCGACCGGCCCGGTCATCAGGCGCTGAATCCACGCGGTTTCGGGAAAGCCCCCGAGGATGAGATACAGGATGGATGGGGCGAGGAGGATCAACGAGAAAATGACCGGCGGCCGGCGCAACGCGCTTGTCAAGGCGTTCGGCGTCAGGTCGGAGGGGAGGAGGCGGGGCGATTCGGCCTGTGTCAGCTTGCGGTCGACCCGATCCCGGTGTGCGACCACCGCCTCTAGGTGGCCATTAGGATCGGTGGGCGCGGTGGCATGGACCGTGTGGTAGGCGCGACGCGCCCTGGCAAAGCCGCCGACCCAGAATAGGGACCCCGGAAGCCGGCTGCACGCGGCTTTGAGCGTTCCGGTGAAGCGCGATGAAGCGCCGCGCTCGGCGGCGAGGAGCGGCTCGAATACCGCACCGTTCGATTGAGCAGGCCGATCGAGCCACCAGGCTACGGCAAGGGCCGCCGTCGCAAAACCACCACCCCAGGCCGCGAGGGTGCCGAAGGGTTTGGCAAGAAAGGATAGCCAAGAATCGGGAATGAGGGACGCGTTCCAGGCGGCGTGATCCAGTCCGATATAGAGGAACAGTGCACCAGCCGTCACGCGGGCCGCCGCGGTCCGATACCGCATGATCAATCCAAGCGCAAGTCCGCCAAGTGCTGACCACACCAGATGGGAATTCACGACAATGACGTCACCCTCAAATGAGGTGCCCGGCGGGAGCCATGACGTCAACGTCCTCCACACTCCAGGCACGAGTACCGTGATGTGGCCGATGTCCATGGCCCAGCCACCGGCGACGGCGTGCGCGATGTTCGCGGAGCCGGAATAGCGGTACAGGTTCTCAGCCAAGCCATAGCCGGAACCGGTGGCGGCGGCGATCAGAACACAATCGGTCAGAGTCCACTGACGCCGGATCGTGGCGATTCGCAGGAGCAGCGCCAGTGGCAGCAACTTCAGGGCCTCTTCGAGGAACGGGTCCAGCGTATAAGAGGCGATTCCCCTCATGTGAGCGACGGTGGTCGCCAGCAGCGATGCGGTGGGATGAATCCACGCAAGCTGAAGTGCCACCGTCAGAGGGCCGATCAGATACAGTCCCGCGGCCATCGCGGCGAGTATGGTCCGCACGCGAACGGTTCGCGCAAGGCTTCCCAGGACAACCAACTGGATGACGCCCCACAGATGCGCGAAGGCAATCGCGAAGACCATGCATCCTCCTGGTTCTTGGCTTCGGCTGTGACGGCGATCTGTGACTAGGTGGGAACTTTCGGTATCTATATTACCAGCTTATTGAGAGCGGCCACCACGGTGACAATCGTTGCCTGGGATTGGTGCGAAGGTCATTTTTGGGTGCACTGGCGCACTTACCGGGTGTGACGCCGACCGCCGCCACTGCGGCTGCAGTCTCAAGTTCCGTGGGTGGCTGCTCCCACTCGGCGCATCGCCACCGCAAACAACAGCGCCGCACAGGCCAGCATCACAGCGCCCAATAGCATCGGTGCGCCCGGAAATCCCCGGCCCGCCGCGGGTCGCGTCGCCCAGTGAAAAAGCTGCGTCATCACGAACGGCGCGATGATGGCGCTGACGCTTTGCAACCCTGCGAGAGCTCCCTGCAGTTCGCCTTGAGCGTCTGCAGGCACCCGGCGGCTCATCATGCTCTGCATCGATGGCATGGCCAGACCAAAAAAAGCGCCGATGCCAATAAATACGTAAATCATCCAGGTCGTCGACGCAAACGCATACCCTGCCATCGACAGGATGCCGGCGACGAAGCCGACTCGGACCGCATTGACTTCGCCGATGCGATTGACGATGGGCGCGATCAAAGCCCCTTGGACGATCACCGTGGTAACGCCGACGGCGGCCAGCGATAAACCCACTTGCTGCGGCGTCCACGACAATTGCCGCATGCTGAAAAAGGCCCAGGTGGTGGGCAGGGCGTCGTGGGCAATCTGGTACAGGAAGATGACCGCGACCAGCAACATCAACCCCGAATACCCCCGAAGCTGCTGCACTGAGCCGATCAAATGCGCGCGCGCAATCGAGAAGGGTCGTCTCAAATTCCTGGCGAGTGTTTCAGGAAACACGAAGAGTCCCAATACAAAATTCAATGCGGCCAATCCTGCAGCCGCATAGAACGGCGTACGAGTGGACAACCCGGCGAGCAGTCCACCGATGGCAGGACCGGCAATGAATCCGATACCCCACGCGGCGCCGATCAATCCAAAATACCGTGCGCGTTGATCAGCCGGGTACAAGTCGCTGATGACAGCGTTGGCGGTGGGATACGTTGCACCGGCAACGCCTGCGATCAGACGGCCGATGAATAACCAGGCGATGCTCGGCGCCACGCTCATAAGTAAATAATCGAACGCCAATGCGGCCATCGATGCCAGCAGCACCGGTCGGCGACCGAAATGATCGCTCATCGCGCCCACCACCGGCGCGAAGTAAAACTGCATGGTGGCGTAGGCGACGATCAGGTATCCGGCAATGGGAGCAGCACCGTTCAGATCCGTGCCGGTCAACTCCATGATCAACCGCGGCGCCACGGGCAGAATCAAACCGAAGCCCATCGCGTCGATGATCATCGCAATCAGAATGAATACCGTTGCGAAATTCATGCGTGTTGTGGTCGAGAAGACAGCGATCGCCGGATCAATCGATCAGCGGGTGCCCAGGTCATCGTTGTCGTGAAAGCGGGGATAAGGTGGCACCATCGGCACGATAGGTGGATGGGCCTGAAGTTCGCGCAGCACGATCGACACCGCAGTTTCCAACTGCAGGTCATGCCCGGCGGCAACGTCTTTGGGCAGTTCCTGCACTTCGACATCGGGCGGGATGCCGTGTCCTTCGACTTCCCACTCGCCATTCAGACCGTAAAGAGCGTAACGCGGCGCGGTGACCAGGCCGCCGTCGATCAAACGCGGATAGCCGCCGATGCCGACCAATCCGCCCCAGGTGCGCATACCTACCAGGAGTCCGAGCTGCGCCTTGCGAAAATACCAGGGCATGGCGTCGCCACCGGAGCCCGCGGATTGATTGATGATCATGGCCTTGGGTCCGAAGATCGCGCCGGCGGGATCCTGGACCGGCTTGCCATCGCGTTCAATCGCTCCGCTCATCCGTTTCTGACTCAAGGTGTTGACGACGTAGTCGGCAATGAAGCCGCCTTCGTTATAGCGCTCGTCCAGCACCAACCCTTGCTTGTCCAATTGCGAGTAGAAATGCCGGTTGAAGTTGGTGTAACCGGCGCCGCCCGTGTTCGGCATGTACACGTAGGCAATCTTTCCACCGGACAGCGCATCGACTTTGCGACGGTTGGAATCGATCCACTCGAGATTGCGCAGCCCCTGCTCCGAAGCCGTGGGCACCACGGTCACTTGGCGGCCCGGGTCGCCCTGCGCGTGCTTCGCAATCCGCAGCACCGTTTGACGGCCGGCGGTGCCATCGAAGACGGCGTCGATGTTGTCGGTGGCATGTAGTTCGCGGCCATTGACGGCCAGCAGGAAATCACCCGTGACGATGTCGATGCCGGGCAGCGTCAGCGGCGCGCTGAGCGAGGGCGTCCAGTTCTGGCCGTTGTAGATCTTTGCAAACT
>JANMXI010000300.1:0-27133 GCA_031394735.1 Pseudomonadota bacterium
ATACGAGAACGGCAAGGTCGAGGTCAAGGTCATCACCAAGGATGTCTGGACTTTGAGCCCCGGGATTTCGTTGGGGCGCTCCGGCGGCTCCAATACCACCCGCTTTGAATTGGAAGACACAAATTTGTTCGGCTGGGGCAAGAAGGTTCAAATCGGTCACGGCAAGAACGTCGACCGCACCAGCGACACCATCGACTATGAGGATCCAAACTTGTTTGGATCGCGGTGGACGCTCGGTGCCGCGTACGCCAACTCGAGCGATGGTTCCGATAGGGGCCTGTCGCTGGGACAACCCTTCTACTCACTCAGCACTCCGTGGAGCGTCACGCTCAAAGCGCGGCAATACCGGCGCACGGTGTCTCGCTACAGCCGCGGCGAAATCGCCGATCAATTTGAGCGCGATGAGGAGTATTACGAGGCCAGCGGCGGCATCTCCAGCGGTCTCGTCAACGGTTGGACCAAGCGCTGGACCGCCGGTGTGCGTTACGACCGCAATGTGTTTTCACAGGTCAACACCGCCACGCCGGCTGCCATCCTGCCCCCTGATCGAACGACGGCATACCCGTTCGTGGGCATCAACCTATTGCAGGACGATTTTCGCAAGGTCGGCGACCAGAATCAGATCGGCCGCACCGAAGATCTGTATTTCGGCACGCAACTTGGATTGGAACTGGGATTTTCGAACTCGGCGTTTGGCGCGACCCGCAATGCGCCCATCGTCAATGCCAATGCGCTGAAGGGCTTTCAATTGACGCCGGCGACGCAATTGTTCCTGTCGTCGACATTGACCACGCGGGTCGAGGGCGGCCAGGTCCGCAAACTGTTCCTGGATTCGGCCGCGGCGTATTACTGGCGCTGGCGGTCGGATCGGCTTCTGTATGTGTTCTTCGGCGGCACGACCACCCATGCGCTGGATCCGGAAACGCAGCTGCTGATCGGTGGCGACAATGGTCTGCGGGGTTACCCGCTGCGGTATGAAGCCGGCACGTCGCGCGCATTGCTCACCATCGAGCAGCGCTTTTACACCGAATGGTATCCGTTCCGCCTGGCGCGGTTTGGCGCAGCCATCTTCGCAGATGTGGGCCGCACCTGGGGCTCGGATGCGGTGGGTAACAGTAGCGCCGGCATGCTCAGCGACATCGGATTCGGATTGCGATTTGGCAATACGCGTTCAGGGCTGGGCAATGTGCTGCATATCGATTTTGCCTACCCGCTGAACAACGACCCGGGCATCAAGAAATTTCAGGTGCTGGTGGGGACCAAAGAAAGCTTTTAGTCCTCCCCGCGCGCTTCCGCCGCTTTACGCCGCCGCGAATACAACATCAGAAATCCGATGCAGACCGCGAAGTTCAGCACCCACCACAACATCTGACGCGCCTGGCCGCTTTCCGTCACTTTCTTGGCCACGGCCGGCGCCTCCAGAGTGCCGACCAACTTTTCGGTCTCGCCGCCGCGGGTCACCAGGAACGCGACCACCGCTGGGCCCGTCGCTTTCAACTCAGCGCTCTTGACCTGATAGCTGCCATCAGTCTGTGCGATCGCCGTCAGACTCAACGCACGGATGGTGACCTGCACCGCGGCGTCATGCACCGGCGCGTTGTCCAGTGCCCGGCTCAGGTGGATGGTCAGGCGGTCGGCCTCAAGGATGCCTACCGCGACGAAGGACTTGGACTTCGCCTCGACCCGCACCGGATCGGCGGCCGCTTGCGCAGTCAACACTCCGCCGAGAGCCAGAATCACGAGAACCGCGAATTGCATCCACCCTGCTTTCACAATAGAAATCCGGAAGTGCCGACCACGGTGCCGATCACTGCGGCGATGATTCCGAAGACGGGGAAAAAGGTCTTGCGTGCCAGGAAGAACAGCGAGCACAAGACCAGTCCCAATTCCAACAAACCTTCGCCCAGGTCGTAGCGCAACGCGCGGGATTCCGCGAGCTTGGTTTCGTCATCCTTGGCGCGCGCCTCTTTCTGAATCTCTTCCGCATCTTTGGCGTAGTGATCGCGTGCGGCAGCGAGCTTCTTCACCGGCGCCGCGGCCTTGTCTTCTGCGGCAACCGCGTTCAGCAGCGTGATGCCCACTTCACTCACCTGTTCGCGAGTTTTCTTGGCTTGATAGTAGGTCCACTGATCGTTCGCCTCGGTCCGATGAATCACCGCGTCGGTGTGCGCGCGGTGCGAGGAAATAGTGACGACGGACAGCAGGATGCCGACGATGCCGACCAGTACGCCAACGCGCCGGCTGCTGGGGTCGCTGCCGTGTTCTGCGTGGTGAATTTCAATTTCTGCCATGAGTTTCTTGTCCTGATTGACAATAGTATGAGCCACAAAGCGAAGGCTTCGATCCACCTGGCATCTGTTTTCCGTAGCGCAAGGGAAGCCGGCGGCGTCGTATACTAACGCATGGCTGCTCCCCGTCTTCCCGGTTTTGACACCTTGAGTCTGCATGCCGGTCACCACCCGGATCCGGTCAACGGCGCGCGCGCGGTGCCGATTTTCCAGACCACTTCCTACGTGTTCGAAGACACGGATCAGGCCGCTTCGTTGTTCAACCTGGAACGGCCTGGCTATGTCTACAGTCGCATCTCCAATCCGACCGTCGCGGTGCTCGAAGAGCGGCTGGCGGCGTTGGAGGGCGGCGTCGGTGCGGTGTGCACCGCCAGCGGCATGGCCGCCATGCACATCGCCATCGCGACGCTGCTCGGTGCCGGCGATCACATCGTCGCCTCTGCTTCACTGTATGGCGGCACCATCAATCTGCTGTCGCACACGCTGCCGCGCTTCGGCATCAACACGACCTTCGTCAAGCCGCGCGATGTCGACGGCTTTCGCGCGGCGCTGCAACCGAACACGCGGCTCATCATCGGCGAAACCATCGGCAATCCGGGTCTGGAAGTGTTGGATATCCCCGCGATCGCTGCCATTGCGCATGCGGCGGCCATCCCCTTGCTCATCGACAGCACCTTTGCCACACCGTACCTGTGCCGGCCGCTGGATCTGGGTGCGGACCTCGTCATGCATTCGGTGACCAAGTGGATCGGCGGCCACGGCATCGCCATCGGTGGCGCGGTGATCGACGGCGGCCGATTCGATTGGGACGCCTCGGGTAAATTCCCGACCTTGAGTCAGCCGGTTGCAGGCTATCAGGGCATCGTGTTCACCGAACAATTCGGCCCGGCCGCGTTCGTGATGCGCGCGCGCACCGAAGGGTTGCGTCAGTTCGGCGTGTGCCTGTCGCCCATGAACGCCTTCCATCTGCTGCAGGGCATCGAGACTTTGAGTCTGCGCATGCAACGGCACATGGAGAACACCACCGCCGTGCTTGAGTTCCTGCAAGGCAACCCGGCCGTCGCCTGGGTGTTGCATCCGAGTCTGCCGGGGCATCCGGATCATGAACTCGCGAGCCGTCTGCTGCCCAAGGGTGCGGGGTCCATGATCAGTTTCGGGATCAAGGGTGGCCGCGCTGCCGGCGCGAAATTCATCGAGAGCCTGCGCCTGGCGAGCCATCTGGCCAATGTGGGCGATGCCAAGACGCTGGTCATCCACCCGGCCACCACCACGCATCAGCAGATGAGCGCGGCGCAGCTCGAGGCGGCGGGCATCAGCGAAGACATGGTGCGTCTGTCGGTGGGCATCGAATCCGCCGTCGATATCATCGCCGATCTGGGGCAGGCGCTGCGCGCCGCCGCCAAAGCCTGAAGAAGGATCGACGTGCAATTCGAGGTGCAGGGTCACAAGGTGTATACGGCCGGCGGCGGCAGGGCGCATCAGGACGGACGGCCGCTGGCCGTGTTCATTCATGGCGCCGGACTCGACCATACCGCGTGGGCGCTGCACAGCCGATGGCTTGCCTTCCACGGCTGGAATGTGTGCGCGGTGGATCTGCCGAGTCACGGCAAATCCGACGGCGCGCCGCTCGCTAGCATCGCGGAGCTTGCGCAATGGATTGCGAATTTCATACAGGCTGCAGGGGCAAGCTCCGCAACGCTCATCGGTCATTCGATGGGTTCGCTCATCGCCTTGAGTGCTGCCGCGCAATTTCCGCAGGTCGTGGACAAGCTGGTGTTGATCGGAACGGCCGCGAGCATGCCGGTGCATCCTGATTTGCTAGCCGCCGCAGCCGCGAACGATCATGCGGCCATCGACATGGTAAATCTGTGGGGCTATGGCTTCGCTGCTGGACTCGGCGGCAGTCGCGCGCCGGGCGTGTGGATGGTCGGTGCGGGCGAACGCATTCTGGAGCGCGCCAAACCGGGCGTGTTGCACGCGGATCTCGTCGCCTGCAATGCGTACCGCGATGCGCCGGCCGATGCCGTCAAGGTCAAAGCACCCAGCCTGCTGATCTGCGGCGAGAGGGATCAGATGACGCCGCTCAAGAGCGCACGCGCGCTGGCGGCGGGCATCGCGGGTTCCAAGATCGTGGTGTTGGATTCCGCCGGGCACATGTTGATGGCCGAACGACCCTACGACGTCACCGACGCCATCGCCGCGCATCTGTCGATCAGCTGAACCGCTCCGGTCGGAACGGCGCCAGCGCGTCGACGCGCGCACCCGACAACACTTCCTGCGCCATGTACCGACCAACGATGGGCGCCAGTGTCACGCCGCTGTGCATCACTGCCACGTGCACGTCGGTGAGTCCGGGCACGAGGCCCACGACCGGCAATTCATCTGTCGGCAACGGGCGGAATCCGAGCGTGAGTCGATCCAACTGCACCCCGCGCGCCGCCGGCAAAATGGCGCCGATCTTGGCGAGAATGCGCTTGCCGTGCAGATCCGCCAGATCCTTGCTCGGAAACGCGACCGCGTGATCGCGGATCTCGCGATGCAGGGGAAGATCCGGAGGCGAGGGAGCATCGGTTCCGACGATGCTGCCGTCGGCCATCTGCTTGAAGGACAGCGTACCGGGCGTGTCGTAGATGATGCGCGTGGCGATGGCGGCGGGTTTGCTGTGTGCCAGAATGCCCGGACCATGTTTCAACTGGAGCGTGAAGCCGGCCATGGCGAGCAGCGCCGGTGTGTCCACGCCGCCGGCGATTACCAGCTTGTCGAGTGTCACCGGGCCATTCGCCGTGTGCACGCCGGCGAGGGCGCCGCCGGTGAAATCCAAGCCCGTGATGGCGGTGTTGAGCTGGACGACAGCGCCGCGTTTCTGCGCCGCCGCCAGAAAGCGGCGCGTCACCGCCACCGGATTCAGATGGCCGTCGATGGTTGAGAAAAATGCCGCCGCCACCTCACCGGTGACCAACCCGGGTGACATCGCCACCAGCTCCGCCGCAGAAATCGCGCGTACGGGAAATTTTGTTGCCTGCAGTTGCGCGGCGCTCTCGCGCAGCACCGTCACTTCGTCGGGAGTGCGTGCCCAGTTGGTGTAACCGCCCCAGACGATACCTAGTTTCAGCGCGTGGTCCAGTTCGTGATAAGCCATCAAACTGCTCAGTCGCAACGCGCGGTATTCAGGATGCTCGACGAATGCGTTCAGCCAGGCAAAGGAGTTTTGAGTCGCGCCGCTGCCCGGCTGCGCCTTTTCGAACAGCGTGACCTGAGCGCCGGCGCGTGCCAGATGATAGGCGATCGAGGCGCCGACAATGCCGCCGCCGGCGACGCCGACGCGCAGTCGATGTTTGCCATGAGGTTGGCCGGCCGATTGTGCGTACGGGTTTGCCGCAGCCGTGGCCAATGCCGCGGCGGCAATTTGCTTCAAAAATAGTCTGCGCGACATGAGCGTGCATCTTTGCCGTCAGCGGCGATGGAAGTGGAGCGGTGCGGCTATCCTAGAACACCAGACGGTTGCCTAACCAGTGCTGCGTCGCCCGCTACAGCGCGAGTCCGCCGGTGACCGGGATCACCTGGCCAGTGATGTAGCCGGCGCCTGCGCACAGCCAGGCGATGACCTCCGCGTAATCCTCGGGCTGCCCCACGCGTTGCAACGCGGTGCCGACTTTTGCCGCCGCTTCGATGTCGCCGAACGTGCAATCCCAATTGGAGTTCACGTAACCCGGGGCGATGCCATTGACCCGCACCTCGGGAGCGAGACCGCGCGCCAGTTCGCGGGTCAGTCCCACCAACCCAGCCTTGGCCGTGGCATACGCGGTGCTGCTGGCGCCGCCGCCATACGCTGATATCGACGCGGTGTTGACGATGGCGCCGCGCGACGCCTTGAGCTGCGGTGCCAGCGCTTTGCTCATCCAGAACGCGCTAAGCAGGTTCACGCGCAGGATCTTGTCCCAGAACTCATCGCTGAGTGCATCCAGGTCCGAGGGTGGAATCGGCGTGCGCGTTCCGGGCGTGCCCGCATTGTTGATCAGATAGTCCAGGCCACCCAGGGTTTTCGCGGCGTGAACGGCCACGGCCGCTGCGCCGTCGGAGCGCGACAAATCCCCGCCAGCGGCGTGTACATCGCAGCCTTCGGCACTCAGCCGCGCCACGGCGGTATCAAGTGCCGGCGTAGGCAGGTCGTTGATCGCGACGCTCGCGCCGCTACGCGCCAGCAACCGCGCTGTCGCGAAGCCGATGCCGGAGGCCGCACCGGTAACCAGCGCACGCCTTCCCTTGAGCTGAAACGTGATGGCCGGATTCATCGCGTCGACGACCACCGCAGCGGCGCGATCGACGGCAGCACCATCACCCAGCCGACGAATCCCACCAGGCTGACGCCCGCGCTGATGGCAAAGGCCAGTTCGAATCGGCCGGTTTCTCCGATCAGAAAGCCGGTGATGGCCGGAGCGATCAGGCCTGCGGTATTGCCGGCTGCATTCTGCACGCCCACCCAGCGCGCCGTAGCCTGCGTGCCGGCAAGGATTTGCGCGATCGCAAAGATGCCCGGATAGGACATGCCGCTGATCAATTCGAAAACGAACAACGACGCGATGGATCCTGATTCGGGCAGCAGCACGACGCCGCCCATGCAGGCGATGCCGCCGAGGTGCGCCAGCGCCATCGGAGCTTTGTAGATGACGGTGGTGCTGCGGCCGGTCCGGATCCAGCGGTCGGTAAACCATCCCATTCCCAAGGCGCCGACCGCGTTGAGCAGGTAGGCCCAGGAAACGATATTGGACATGGCGTTCATCGAATAGCCGCGTGACTTCACCATGTAAAACGGCAGCCAGGCGAGGATGAAGTAGTAGCAGTAGTTGGAGGAAAAATGCCCGATGCAGGTGCCCCACAACGAGCGCTGCCGCAGGATTTCTGCAAATGTCGGCGCCGGACCTGTGGGGGTGTCCGCATCCACGGCCGGCGGAATCTGGGTGCGGCGCCAAGGCAGCACCCACAGCAGCGACGCAAGGCCGAACGCGATGAACACCGGCCGCCAGCCTACGCTTGCCATCAAATGCCCGCCGATCAGCGTGCCCACCGCAGGACCCAACAGATAGCCGAAGGCCATCACGCCATTTGCGACGCCGAGCCGGCTCACCGGTACGGCATTGGCGATGAGCTTGGTGGCGCAGGGAAAGGCCACGCTCTCGCCGACACCGAGCATCACGCGCAAGGCCAACAGGATGACGAAACTGTGCGCGAACCCGGTCAGCATCGTTGCGACAGACCACAGGCTCACGCCCGCCGCCAGCACCGCCGATGCACCATAGCGTTCAGCCAGCCAGCCGGTGGCCGGCATGAACGGCACATAGCCGTAATAGAAGGCCGACATCAGGATGCCGAGTTGAGCGGGAGAGAGGCCGAGGTCGTTCTGCATCAACGGCGCGGCCGTGGCGAGATTGCCGCGGTCGATGTAGTTGATGAACATCGCGGCGGTCACCATGAAGACCAGCCGGTTTGCGGTTCGCGAGTCAGCCACGCGGGGTGGGCTCGCCCGGATCAGTCATAGTGATGGGCACGATGGTGAAAAATACTCTACCTTTTGTCATACAGATACCGAAAAATGAACCGAGGGGACCATGATGTTCAAGGCTTTGGTGGTTGATACCGCATCCGGCGCCGTCACTGCTGCTATGCGCGACCTCGACGAGTCCGCGCTGCCGGACGGCGATGTCACCGTTGCCGTCGACTACTCCACCGTCAATTACAAGGACGGACTGGTCGTCACCGGCGCCGGCGGACTGGTCAAGAATTACCCGCATGTGCCGGGCATCGACTTCGCCGGTACGGTTTTGGAGAGCACACACCCGCAATACAAGCGCGGCGACTCGGTGCTGCTCACGGGCTGGCGCGTCGGTGAGGTGCGCTGGGGCGGGCTGGCGCAACGAGCGCGGGTCAAAGGCGACTGGCTGGTGCCGCTACCGGCAGGTTTGAGCGCGCGGCAGTCCATGGCCATCGGCACCGCCGGCTTCACGGCCATGCTGGCGCTGATGGCGTTGGAATCCCAAGGACTGGTACCGGGTGCGGGTGAGGTGCTGGTCACCGGCGCGGCGGGTGGCGTCGGCTCGGTGGCCGTCGCGATTCTCGCCCACCGCGGCTATCAGGTCGTGGCCTCGACCGGGCGCGCCGACACCCACGACTATTTAAAAAGCCTCGGCGCTCATGCGGTCATCGATCGCGCGCCCTTCGCCGATCCACCGTCGCGACCGCTGGAAAGCGAGCGCTGGGCTGCTTGCGTCGATTCAGTGGGCGGCAACACGCTGGCGCGCGTGCTGGCCCAGACGCGCTACGGCGGTTCGGTCGCAGCCGTCGGATTGGCCGGCGGAGCCAAACTCGATCACACCGTCATCCCGTTTCTATTGCGCGGCGTGAATCTGCTGGGCATCGATTCTGTCATGTGTCCAAGTACGCGGCGATTGGCGGCCTGGCAGCGCATCGCGCGCGATCTGCCGACGGCGAAGCTCGATGCGATGATGGTGCCGGCAAATCTTGCCGACGTGCCGCGGCTGGCGGCTGACATTTTGAAAGGTCACGTGCGTGGTCGCGTGGTCGTGAACGTCAATAGTTGAGGTGCAGCGAGTGCTCAAGCGGATCCCTGAAGTGGCGCGTAGCGTCGATGTGGTGTTGGAAACCGATGTCCTGGTCGTGGGCAGCGGTCCGGGAGGATTGGCTGCGGCGCTGGCGTCGGCGCGCGCCGGTGCGCGAATCGCGCTGGTCGATCGTCATGGTTGCTTTGGCGGCAACATCACGCAGGTCGGCGTCGAAGGCTTTGCCTGGTACCGGCACGAAGCCACGGTGGATTGCGAGGGCATCGGCATCGAATTCGAAGAGCGCGCCAAGACCATGGGCGCCGCCATGCCGGAGCCGCAATCCATCAGCCATGCGCTGGATGCCGAGATGTTCAAGTACGTCGCCGACGTACTGGTGCAGGAGGCGGGCATCACGCCGCTGCTGCATCGATTGTGCGTGGCACCGATACTCGACAACGGCGCCCTCTGCGGCGTCATCACCGAAAGCAAATCAGGTCGCGAAGCCATTCTCGCGAAGCGCGTCATCGATGCCACCGGCGATGCCGATATCGCGGCTCGTGCAGGTGCGCCGGTGCACAAGACGCCGCTCGAAGAGATGATGGCCGTGTCGGTGATGTTCTCGATGAGCGGCGTCAACAAGCAACGCTTCATCGAACAGGTCAAGGCCGATCCGCAAACGTACAAGGATTGGACCGGCAACGGCGAGTGGGACATCACCACCACCGGCAAGGAGGACAACCTGTTCTCGCCGTTTTTGCGCAAGCCGTTCAAGCAGGCGGTGGCGGCGGGGCTGATTCCCGCGAACTTGACCACCATCGCCGGCACCTGGGGCACCGTCTCCGATCAGGGCGATCTGACCTATCTGAATCTGGTGCACGTGCCGCGGATCGACGGTACGAATGCGAACGATCTGACGGCCGGGGAAATCGAAGGGCGTCGACAGGCCATCCACGCGGTCGAAGCGCTGCGGCGCTTCATGCCCGGTTGCGAGAGCGCCAAGCTGCGCAATTTCGGCATGACGTTAGGGGTTCGCGACACGCGCAAGATCGATGCGCTTTACAACCTGACCGCGGCCGACGTGCGCGAGCAGGGCCGCTTCGAAGATGTGATCGGGATTTTCCCGGAATTCATCGATGGCTACGGCATTCTGATTCTGCCTACCACCGGACGCTATTTTCACGTGCCGTACCGTTCGCTGGTGCCTAAAGGCGTCGAGAATCTGCTGGTGGCCGGCCGCAGCATCGGCGGCGACAAGACCTCCCACGCCGCCGTGCGCAATATGATGTGTTGCGCCGTGGCCGGGCAGGGCGCCGGCGTTGCTGCTGCGGTGTCGCTGCAGACCGGCCAGCCGTTCAGTCGGCTCGATATCCCAGCGGTGCAGCGGGAATTGCGACGGCAGGGCGCGCGAATCCATTGAGCTGGTCAGTGATTTCGCGCTGGAGTCCGCCAGCGTGTAATCTAAGTGGCCTTTTCGCGAGGACATTGTAATGCCAGGGCTCTTGCCGACTGTCGATCCCACCGGACTGCTCGAATATTCCGTCGTTTACACCGACCGCGCGCTGAATCACATGTCGCAGGCGTTTGGCGGCGTCATGCAGGACATCTCGCGCATTTTGAAGAGCGCGTACGCGGCCGATGCGGCCATCGTGGTGCCGGGCAGCGGCACCTTCGGTATGGAGGCTGTCGCACGACAGTTCGCGACGGACAAGAAATGCCTGGTGATTCGCAACGGCTGGTTCAGTTTTCGCTGGACGCAGATTTTCGAGACGGGCCGGATTCCCTCACAGTGCACCGTGCTGAAAGCGCGTCGCGCCGCCGATACGCCGAAGGCGGCGTTCGCACCGGCGCCGCTGGAGCAGGTGCTGGCGACGATCCGTTCTGAACGACCGGATCTAGTGTTTGCGCCGCACGTGGAGACGGCGTCCGGGATGATTCTGCCCGACGTCTATTTGCGTGCGGTCGCCGATGCCGTGCATGCGGTGGGCGGATTGTTCGTTCTGGACTGCATCGCCTCGGGCGCGATATGGGTGGACATGCGTGCGCTCGGCATCGACATCTTGATCAGCGCGCCGCAGAAGGGTTGGAGCGCCTCGCCCTGTGCGGGCCTCGTGATGCTGGGTGAAGCGGCGCGCGCACGGATCGAGTCGACCACCAGCACCAGCTTTGCCTGCGATCTGCGTAAATGGCTACAAATCATGCAGAGCTATGAGGGTGGCGCTCACGCCTACCATGCCACGATGCCCACGGATGCACTGACAAACGTACGCGCCGCCATGCTCGAGACGGAAAGCTTTGGATTTGAACGCCTGCGCACGGCGCAACAAGTGTTGGGGAATCAAGTGCGAGCGCTGATGGTGGCGAACGGTTTCGCGAGCGTCGCGGCGGAAGGGTTTCAAGCACCCAGCGTGGTCGTGAGCTACACCGATGATGCCGACATTCAGTCGAGCAAGAAATTCCGCGCAGTGGGCCTGCAAACGGCCGCAGGCGTGCCGCTGCAATGTGACGAGCCGGCGGATTTTCGCAGTTTCCGCATAGGCCTGTTCGGCCTCGATAAATTGCAGAGCATCGATCGCACCGTAAAAACGCTGGCGACGGCGCTGCAGCAAGTGCTGTAGCGCGACCGCAGCAAGAGCCAGCCGCGATGAGTTCGTTTCTGACCTGAGTAGTTTTCCTACAAGAGTTCGTCCCTTATGCAAAACCTCCGCATCGCGATCTGCACACTGTTGACCTGCTTACTGGCGCCGCTGGCTGTGACCGCGGCACAACCAGGATTCACGATGGCGCAGGTCATCCACTACCCTTACGAATCGCAGCTCATCGCGGCCGACAATGCGGATGTCATCGCCTGGGTGCGGACGTTCGAAGGGGTTCGCAATGTCTGGGTCGCGCGCGGTCCGGTTTTTACGGCTCGACAAGTCACGCATTACACGCAGGACGACGGTCAGGAAATCTCGCAGGTGACGTTTTCGCCGGACGGTATGCGTCTGGCGTACGTGCTGGGTGGCGATCACGATGGCAATTGGCCTGCGGAAGGCAATCTGGCGCCGGACCCAGCGGCCTCGCCGCTGCAACCCACTGCGGTCATCTGGAGTGTTGCGATGAGCGGTGGCGCGCCGGTGAAGATTGACGACGGCGACGCACCGGCGATTTCGTCCAAGGGCCAGTTGGCTTACCTCAAGAATGACCATGTGTGGACTGCAAGCGTTGACGGTGGCAAGCCGGAGTTGTTGTTCTTCGATCGCGGCAAAAGCAAGGATTTGCGTTGGTCGCCGGACGGCAGCCGGCTCGCGTTCATCTCCCATCGCGGCGATCACGCCTTCATCGGCATTTTCACGGCCAAGACCACGCCGCTGCTGTATCTGGCGCCCTCGACCGGCATTGACGTCTCGCCGCGCTGGTCGCCGGATGGAAAGCGCGTTGCGTTTGTCAGACTTCCAGGTGATGGCGGTCCGCCCGAGCCCGTTCTGACGAAGACGCCGCATCCCTGGTCGATCTGGACGGCATCGGTAGCCGACGGTTCCGCGACACCGGTCTGGCGCAGCCCCAACACGTTGGCGGGTTCCTATCCGGATGTGGAAGGCGAGGCGAATCTGCACTGGGCCAGCGGCGATCGCCTGGTGTTCCTCGCGTATCTGGATGATTGGCAGCATCTGTACTCGGTGCCGACGATGGGCGGTACGCCGCTGTTGCTGACGCCGGGCGCATTCATGGTCGAGCACGTCGCCCTGAGTCGTGACGGTCGCATCGTCATTTATGACGCGAATACCGGCGCCACGCCGGGCGATGATGATCGTCGACATGTGTTCCGTGTGCACGTGGATCGCGCAGACGCGGTTGCACTGACCTCCGGTGAGACATTGGAGTGGACGCCCGTCAGCGCCGCGTCCGACACGGCGGCGTTCGTGGCCGCCGGTGTACAGACGCCGCCCTCGATTGCCATCGTGCGTCTCGATGGCAGTCATCGCACGATATTGGCAGACGGAGCGCTGCCCGCCGATTTTCCGCTGGCGCAACTCGTGACGCCGAAGCCGGTGATATTCACCGCGGCCGACGGCACGCGCGTTCACGGGCAATTGTTCGCCGGCGGCGAATCGAAAGCCATACGCGCCAAGCCGGCAGTCATTTTCGTGCACGGCGGGCCGCCGCGGCAGATGCTGCTGGGCTGGCACTATATGGACTATTACAGCAATGCCTACGCCGTGAATCAATATCTTGCGGCGCACGGCTTCGTCGTGCTGTCGGTGAATTACCGATTGGGCATCGGCTATGGACGTGCATTCCATCAGCCTGAACACGCAAGCTATGCAGGCGCCTCTGAATATCAGGACGTGGTTGCCGGCGCGCGCTATCTGCAATCCCTGCCGGGCGTGGATCCGTCCCGCATCGGTTTATGGGGCGGCTCTTACGGTGGCTATCTCACGGCGATGGGTCTGGCGCGCAATTCAGACATCTTCAAAGCTGGGGTGGACCTGCACGGCGTGCACGATTGGTCCGCGCTGATGGATGCCTTTCTGGGCAAGCCGGCGAGTCGATTCGAAAAGGGCGATCGGGAAGCGGCGATGGGCGTTGCCTGGACTTCCTCTCCCGATTCGAGCATCGACGGCTGGAAGTCGCCGGTCCTGTTGATTCATGGTGACGACGATCGCAATGTGCCGTTCGCACAGACGGTGGATCTCGCGCGTCGGCTCGACGCGCGCAATGTCGACTACGAAGAGATGGTGATCCCCAACGAGATCCACGGCTTCCTGCTGCATTCGACCTGGTTGCGCGCGGATGAAGCAACAGCCGGGTATCTGGCGAGAAAACTCGGCGCCTCCGGGCATTGACCCCCTCAGGGCCGGATGCCGCAAAAAGGCGAACGGGATTCCCGTCGATCGCGTGATGGAAGTGCCGGTGACCTTGCTGCCTGCTCTGTAGCAGGCGGTGCGCCGGCCCGATGCGCATCAGTGTTCTGTGACGCTGATGCGTGCCGGACCGGCGTGTCTTTCGATGCTCAACGAACGACCAAGCTCACCACCGACGACTTGGCGCTTTCGACACCCGCACCGGTGTAATCCGATATCGCGAAATACCATGTACCGACCGTGAGCTGTTCAATGGACGCCTGTGTCGTCGCTGGTGAACCGATGGACACTTGTTTGGTCAACGCCGATGCGCTCGAACCGTAGTACACGCGAAAGCCGGCGAGATCAGTCAGCGCCGAGCCATCGGTGTTCAACGTCGGGATGGTCCAGTCCAGCGTCACTGTTCCAAGCGCAGGTGCTGGCGCGGGTGCCGTCACTGCAAGAGTGAATGGTGCAAGCTTTGCGGTCGTCTTTCCATCGGACACCGCAATACCGATGTTGCTGTAGGTCGCCACCGCCGTTGGCGTTCCGGACAGATGGCCTGTGCTGGGATTGAACGCAGCCCACGCCGGCTTGTTGGTGACAGTGAAGCTCCGCGTCGAACCGGCGGCGGCAATCACCGTGGGGTTAAAACTGTAAAATTTGCCAACCGTCGTTGAGGTCGCCGGTGAGCCAGAAATTCTCAGGGTGACCGCGGGCACGGCAGTTGTGACGGTAATCGTAAACGGCGCCAGACTTGCGCGGTTGGAAGTGGCGCGCGCAGATATCCGGATGTTGGCCCACACGCCCGCAGCCGTGGGAGTACCGCTGAGCTTGCCGGTCTGAGTCGAAAAACTCGCCCACGAGGGCATGGAGAGGATCCGGAAACAACTGCTGCAGGTGCTGGGATTGCTGAGCGTCGGCGTAAAGGCGTAAGACTTGCCCACGGTTGCGGTAGTCGGCGGCGTTCCCGAAATACTCGTGGCCTGAGCGACCATTGATACCAACAACGTCAACGCCGCGATCGGCCCACTGATGATTTTCACGCCGCGCATTCCACTCTCCTCGTCGATACAACGCGTTCAATAAATACGTGCGCTCAAGTCGAGGCAATTGTCTCGATCGACAGACAGGAGAATTGAAAAATATGGACTGTGCGCATACGGCGACAGCCGCGGGCGGACGGCGTGCAAAGCGCTTAAAATATGCGCTTTTGCAACCTCGGTAAAATCGACGCGTTGCGTTGCGATGTCGTGGTGAGGCGACAGATTGAAGATTGTGTGCGCTGTTGATGCGCGGCAGTTCCGGTTATGGCGTAGTGATCGGCGCGTGTCCTGCTTCCGCCTGAACGTTCGCGATCCAGCGCCGGATCGCTGGGTAATCCTGCAACGAGAAGCCACCTTGTTCCGCCACGTGCGTATAGGCGAACAAGGCGATGTCGGCGAGGCTGAAGTTTTCGCCTACCAAGAATTGCTTTCCCTCCAGGCCGCTTTCAAGAACTCGCAGCGCTTCATTGCCTCGGGCGTGCTTATCGGTCAGCTTGTCGCCCAGTTCGGCAGGCAACTTGTGCAGCGAGTTCAACCAGAAGCGCGCCGTGCCCACATTGGGTTCGAGGTTGTACTGCTCGAAGCACAACCAATGATGCATCTTCGCGCGCTGCCACGGATCAGCGGGGATGAGGTCCGATCCGTCCGCGAGGAACAGAATGATGGCGTGGCTCTCGGCGAGAAACCCTTTGCCGGCAACTTCCAGCAGCGGAATGCGGCCATTGGGATTCTTCGCAAGATACTCCGGCGTTCTGGTCGCGCCTTGCTTGATGTCCACTTCGACCAGTCGGTAGGGAATGCGCAGCCGCTTGCAGACGAGACGCACTTTGTAGCCGTTGCCGGAAGGGAGATAGTCGTAGAGGGTGATATCCATGCGGGCAGCTTGCCGGAAGAGCGCGTGAATCGGCAATCATCATAGATTGACGGTCGTTAAGTTTTGCTGATGAAGACTGCCGACGGCAGCCGCTTATTTCACCGCATGCAATTTCGGATTCGCGTGCGCAATGCCCAGCGCGCCACTGCGCACGACTTCCAGCACTTCGCCGAATGCGCCGACCTCGGCGATGAACTGGCTGATCTGTGCTTCGGTGCTGGCCAGTTCGATGATGAAGCTTCCCGGGTTGGGAGCGAGCACCTTGCCGCCGGCTCGCTGCACCAGATCGTTGAGCGCGTCGACGCGGGCATTGGTGGTGTGAACCTTGATGAGCATCAGCTCGCGGGCCAGGTGGTCCCCGCCTGTCATATCCTCGACCGAGGCGACATCGACCAGCTTCAGCAGCTGGGCGTTGATCTGGGCGATGACCGACTCGGAGCCGGCGGTCACCAGCGTGATGCGCGAAACGCTGGGATCGTCGGTGGGGGCGACCGACAGCGACTCGATGTTATAGCCGCGGGTGGAGAACAGTCCGGCCACGCGCGTGAGCGCGCCGGCCTCGTTTTGCAGGCGAATGGCGATGATATGACGCATCGGCATAAGGATACGGGCCGCGGCACTTGGGCGCCAGAGCAGGAACTGCTAGGCTTTGGCGGGTGAAAGACCGTTACGACATGATGAATCAACGCGCCCACCCCTTGGCGGGCGCCAGTATGACCGGCGCGGAAATGCTGGTTCAGGTGCTGGCCGACGAGGGTGTGGACACTATTTTTGGCTACAGCGGTGGCGCCATCCTGCCGATTTACGATGCCGTCTTTCTCTATAACGAGAAGCACCAGGCCTCGATGCCGCTGATCGTCCCCGCCAATGAGCAGGGGGCGGGATTCATGGCGGCGGGGTTCGCCCGCGCCAGCGGCAAGGTCGGCGTTGCGCTGGTCACCTCGGGTCCCGGCGCGACCAACATGGTCACCCCCGTTCGCGATTGCATGGCCGACTCGGTCCCCATCGTCGTCATCTGCGGCCAGGTACCCACCGCCGCCATCGGGACCGATGCTTTTCAGGAGGCTCCGGTGCCCAGCATCATGGGCGCCGTCGCCAAGCATGTATTTCTGGTCACCGACCCCGCCAAACTCGAAGCCACAGTGCGCACCGCGTTTGAAATCGCGCGTACCGGCCGTCCCGGTCCGGTGGTCCTGGACGTGCCCAAAGACGTTCAAAACTGGAAGGGCGTTTTTCACGGCTCGGGCAGACTGCCCGTAGCCGGCTACCGGCAGCGCATGAATCGCGTGTCGGCAAACAAGTTGACCGATTCAGCGTGTGCACAATTCTTCGAGCAGCTCCAAAAAAGCCAGCGTCCCTTGATCTACGCCGGCGGCGGCGTCATCAACGGTAGCGCGGCGTTTGCCTTGCGCGAATTCGTGCAGGAGTTCCATGTGCCGGTGGTCACGACGCTCATGGGCATCGGCGCCATCGACACCAAGAGTCCGATGTCGCTGCGCATGCTGGGCATGCATGGCGCGGCGTTTGCCAATTACGCGGTGGAAGACTGCGATTTTCTGCTTGCGCTCGGTGCGCGATTCGACGATCGCGTGGCGGGTCTGCCGGCGCGTTTTGCGCCGAAGGCAACCTTCATCGCGCATCTGGACATCGACGCCTCCGAAATCGACAAGGTCAAGCAGGTGAACTGGAGCCACGTCGGACTCATGCCGGACGCGATCCTGGCGCTGGTGGATTACGGCAAGCGCATCGGCTTCAAGCGCGATTGGAGTGCCTGGCACCGGCACTGCGACAGCCTGCGTGTCACGCATGCGATGAACTACGATCGCAACAGTCCGCTCATCCAGCCCTACTACGTCATCGAAGAGATCAACCGGCTCACCAATGGCGAGGCCATCATCTCCACCGGCGTGGGCCAGCATCAGATGTGGGCCGCGCAGTACTTCGATTTCCGCAATCCGCGCCAATGGCTCACCTCGGGCAGCATGGGCACCATGGGTTTTGGGCTTCCCGCGGCGGTCGGCGCGCAGTTCGCGCAACGCAACCGGCTGGTCATCGACATCGACGGTGATGCCAGCATCCGCATGAACCTGGGTGAGATGGAAACCGTCACCACCTACGATCTGCCCGTCAAAGTCGTGGTGCTGAACAACTGCGGCGACGGCATGGTCAGACAATGGCAGAAGCTGTTTTTCAAAGGCCGCTTTAGCGCCAGCGACAAGAGCCTGCACAAGAAGGACTTCGTCAAGGCGGCGTTGGCCGATGGCTTTCCCTATGCCGTGCGGCTCGACAAGAAAGCCGATGTGCCGCGCGTCGTCGACGAGTTCATCAAGTTTCAGGGCCCCGCATTTCTCGACGTGATGATCGACCCGGACGCGGGCGTGTATCCGATGGTGGGGCCAGGCCAGTCCTACGATGAGATGATCACCGGCGATCACATCGCTTCGCGCAACAAGGTCGATGCCAAGACGCCGGGAGCGTCGGAGATGTTCTGACGTCGCGCGGCGCCCTTACCAGGCGCCGACGTTGGGCATCGAGGCCCAGGGTTCACGCGGCGCCAGCGCGCTGCCTTTCTGCAGCAGTTCCACGGAGATATTGTCAGGCGAGCGCACGAAGGCCATGTAACCGTCGCGTGGCGGACGGTTGATGACGACACCGTGATCCTGCAGACGCTTGCAGGCGGCGTAGATGTCATCCACCGCGTAGGCGAGATGTCCGAAGTTGCGGCCACCGCTGTAGCTTTCCGGATCCCAGTTGTACGTGAGTTCCACCTGTGCATCCTCATCGCCGTCGGCGGCGAGATACACCAGCGTAAACCGTCCTTTCTCGGATTCGTGGCGCTTCACTTCTTTCAATCCGAGCGCGTCGCGATAGAATTGCAGTGATGCTTCGATGTCCGTGACACGGACCATGGTGTGCAGATATTTCATCCCACAAGCATGCCCAAAGAGAGATGCCATGCACAAGAGCAAACTGGCGGGTTTTATCATCGATTGCGAATCCAGCGATCTGCAGTCCTCGTCCAATTTCTGGGGCGCGGCGTTGGGGATGCGCCTGAAGCAACTGCCAAGCGATGAGGCGGATCGCTACACGCGCTTGATGGACCCGAACAGCGATCTACACATTGAAGTGCAGATCGTCGATCACCCGAGTCGCGTGCATCTGGACATCGAGTCCGACGACATCGAGGCTGAAGTGGCGCGTTTGGAGAAGTTGGGCGCGAAGCGCGTGTCCAATATTCACACCTGGGTGGTGATGCAGGCGCCGACCGGGCATCGCTTTTGTGTGGTCCAGGCCAGTTCCAGGGATTTCGAGACACAAGCCACTCAATGGTCCTGATCCGAGCGGTCGGGTCCGAAGGGGTTTTGCCGGCGAGGCGCCCAAATCAGTGCGACCCGCGTAACTTAATGCGGATTCTTGTGGTTAATGTGTCACAAAACGGCGACAGCTTTTAACATAGTGTGTTGATTTCTTTAGGTAACGCCTCCAAATGATAGAAATCATTGCACTTTTTAGATAACCTGACGTCGAGCTAAATGTTGTATCGCCGACACAAAGGTGCAGGGGAAACAACACATCGGTAACTGAAATAGGTCGAGCGTTTCTAGGTTATTAGCGGCGCATCTTCCAACAACGGACGTGCCGGGCAATACGACCCGCCACCTGTTCCACTAAATCCCCCGGGCCTTCCCGGGGTTTTTCTTTTCTGCTCCCTGCATCCGGTCGCGGCCGTGGTTCGTAGTCCTCTCGAATCACCTGGCAGCGATGCCGTAACAACAATTTGCAGGAGACACTCATGTCCAAGATCCAATGGACGGCAGCGGCGGCCCTGGCTGTGCCGATGCTCGCCTTCGCATCGAGCCATCGCGAAGCGCCGAATATCACGCGCTTGCCGACGCTCGACAGCACCGATTTCTATCTCTTCAACAGCTATGAATCCGGGCGCAGCGCCTACGTCACGCTGATCGCCAACTACATTCCCCTCGAAGACCCATACGGCGGTCCTAACTATTTCGCGATGGATCCGTCCGGTTTGTATGAAATTCACGTCGACAGCGACGGCGATGCCAAGGAAGACCTGACTTTCCAGTTCAAATTTACCAACACGTTGGGTAATGCCAACAAGGGCATCACGCTCAACATCGGTCCTGCAGGCAATCAGCAGGCCGTGGCCGTGCCTCTGAAGAATGTCGGCACCATCAGCGCCGGCGATCAATCGGCGTTGAATTTCAAGGAGAGCTATACGCTGACCGTTGTCAGTGGTGATCGCCGCAAAGGTGCTGCGAAGGCAGTGACCAATGCAGCCAACGGTGAAACAACGTTCGGCAAACCGTATGACTACATCGGCAAGAAGACCTTCGGTGAAGCCACTGCCTATGCTGCCTATGCTCAGAAATTCATGTATGCCATCAATGTGCCGGGTTGCGCAACGCCGGGCCGCGTGTTCGTGGGTCAACGTCAGGAAGGTTTCGTCGTCAATCTCGGCGAGACATTCGACCTGGTGAACAACGTACCGGTTGAAGGCGACAGCAGTCCGGGTGCAGGCGATGGCGCCGGCTTTCCCGGCGGCATCAAACAGAATGCCTCGCACAATGAATTGAAGGACAAGAACGTCACCTCGATCGCACTTGAACTGCCGGCATCCTGCCTCAAGGGCAGCGGCAATGGTGTGATCGGTGCTTGGACCAGCGCCAGCCTGCGGCAGGTGCGCGTGCTCAATCCGAAGGCGACGTTCGCCAAGCCCGACGTCAACGGCGGCGCGTATACGCAGGTGTCGCGGCTGTCCAATCCGCTGGTGAACGAACTGGTGATCGGCATTCCGGACAAGGATCGGTTCAACAGCAGTCAGCCCAAGGATGATGCGCAGTTCGCCACTTACGTTACCAACCCGACGCTGCCGGCATTATTGGATGTGTTGTTTCGAGACGCGGTGAACACCACGCTGGGTGCCAGCATTCCGAATCTTGCGCCACAGAATTTTCCGCGCACTGATCTGGTGACGGCATTTCTCACCGGCTTCAAGGGCGTGAATCAGCAGTCCAAGGTGACGGCGTCGGAAATGCTCCGGCTCAACACCGGCGTCGCCGCAACGCCCGCTGCTCAGCAGAGCACATTTGGCGTGGCCGGCAATGACCTCGCCGGATTTCCGAACGGCCGCCGCCCCGGCGATGACGTGGTGGATATTGCTCTGCGCGTCGTCATGGGACGTCTGTGTTATCCGATCCCCGTGAATGGCGTGGACACGGATCTGGGTCTGTGTAAACCCGCCGATGCACCGGTGGGCAATGTGCCCTTCACGGACGGCGCACCGGTCAGTGCGGCGGACTTTGACGTGCAATTCCCCTACCTGAAAACCCCGTTGCCGGGCTCGCCTGGCGCGATGTGAGGACGCACCCATGAATAACACCTTACGAAATGGATGCTGGTCGGCGCTGACGCTGACCGCCGCTGCAAGCCTCGCGGCCTGCGGCGGGGGCTCCACGCCGCGCAACGCATCGCCGATGGTGGCCGCGATCGCGGATCAAAGCGTGGACCAGGACACCCCCACGGCAGCGCTGGCGGTCTCGGTCTCGGATGCAGAAACGTCGGCTGATAAATTGCAGATCACGCTGGCCAGCAGCGATCCTGCTCTGATACCGGCCTCCGGGCTGGTGTTGAGCGGCACGGGCGGCTCCAGAACGCTGACCGTGACACCGGCGAGCGGTGCAACCGGCACCGCCACGGTGAGTCTGGTGGTGATCGACACCAGCGGTGCGTCGACGACCGGATCGTTCAGAATCACCGTGAAGCCAGTGCTGGCGCAATTCTCGACTCTGTCGGAATCGCTGTACGCGCAGGCCGGGACGGCCGATCCGCAGCGGGTGGACAACATTACGTTCACTTTCGATGCGGACGACAATCCCGATGCGTACGACGCGCTGTTTCAGTAGCACCACGTCATGACTCGCTGGATCACGGGCCTGCTGCTGCTGAGTACGCATATCGCGCAGGCGACAGCAGTACGGCCCGTCGATCCGGCACTCGAGTTGGCGCACGACCTGCCGGCTTATCGGGTACCGCGCGGCGCGGTGCAGGATGCGGGTGTGGCCATCCAGCAGGCACGCGCGCTCATCGAGGAGGGCAGGAAGCGCGCCGACATCCGCGCTTTTGCCTACGCCGACACGCTGCTGGCACCGTTTGCGGCGCTCGCCACGGTGAATTCGCAACTGGCGCTGCTGCTTGCCGACATTCATCAATACCGTCACGATTTCAAAGGGGCCGCGCTGCTGCTCGATCAGGTGCTGGCCCGTGATCCCCGCGATTCCAATGCACGTTTGATGCGCGCCCAGATACGCATCGCGCAGGGCAATGGGCGTGAAGCGCTGCGCGATTGTCTGCACCTCGTCGGCCGTGAGGCAGCCTGGGTGTGGAGTGCGTGTTCGGCGCAAGCCTATGCCATCAGCGGCCGGTTACCGGATGCGCAACGGTTGCTGGACTCCACCCTGCGCGGACAGCAATTGCAGGGCGCTCGCGGCGCCTGGGTGGCGGGCATCATGGCGCAGCTCGCCGCCCAGACCGGTGACCACGTCAACGAGGAAAGTTGGTTGCGGCGTGCGCTGGCCGCGGATGCTGACGATCATGTCGCGGCGATTGCGCTCATCGATTTGCTCAACGCCAGCGGCCGGCAGATCGAAGCTTTGCAAATTCTAGCGAGCAGACCCGCCAGCGATGCCTATCTGATCCGCAAAGCGCAGGCGCTGCGAGTTGCTGATCCTGGGCAGGCGCAGGTGGTGATGAACGAATTGCGGCGGCGCTTTGCGGAGAGCGATGCACTGGGTGATCGCACCCATCTACGCGAGCGCGCTGATTTTGAACTTCGCTTCGGGGACGCGCGCGCCGCGCTCGCGCACGCACGAGAAAATTTCGGCAGCCAACGCGAGCTGTTTGATGTGCGCCTGCTGCTGCAGGCGGCAGCGGCGGTTCGCGATCCGACCGGCGGCAGCGCCGCCGTGCAATGGATGCGTGAGACGCGTACGCAAGATTCACAGGCCGCGCAACTTGCGAGAACGGTCGGCGGTGCCGCGTGAATCCGATGCGATTGGTCGGTTTGTTGCTGATCTGGCTGTTGTGTGTCGGTGCGGCCGGTGCGCACGGCACGAGCCGCAGTTACCTGAGCGTCGAACCTGCAGACGCGGCCGGTCAGCGAGCGGCGCAGTGGGAAGTAGCCCTGCTCGATCTGGCTGTAGTGCTGCCGCTGGACGCCAATGGCGATCACCGCATCGTGTGGGGCGAGATCTTGGCGCAGGAAGTGGTGATCCAGTCGCTGGTGCATGCCAATGTGAGACTCAGCGATTCGGCCGGCGATTGCCGCACTGAAGTGGCGCCGTTGATGATCGAGTGGCACGGTGAGCAGGCCTATGTGGCGGCGCCCCTGCGTGTCGTCTGTGCCGGGGACGCCGGCACACTGGCTGTCGACTACGGATTTTTGCGCGGCATCGATAGCTCGCATCGCATGCTGGTGCGCATGGACGACGCATCGGCGGTGCGAACGTTGGTGGCGACGCCGGGCGAGCGCCGGGAGATCGGTGCGGCGCACGCCTCGGGGAGTGCAGAATTTACCCGCTATTTAAAGGAAGGCGCGCACCACATTTGGATCGGCTACGACCATCTGGCGTTTCTGTTCGCGCTGCTGTTGCCGGCAGTTCTGCGCCGTGCGCGAGGCGGTTGGCAGCCGGTCGAGCAATTGCGCGATGCGGCGATGGAGACGCTGAAGATCGTTTCCGCATTCACGTTGTCGCACTCGATCACCCTGGGCCTGTCGGCGCTGGGATGGTTGCGTCCGCCGGCCCAAGCAATCGAAGTGGCGATCGCCTTGTCAGTGGCCGCCGCCGCGGCGTTGAATCTGCTGCCGGGATTGAAGTTGCGTGGCGCCACCCTGGCATTCGGCTTTGGGTTCATTCACGGCTTTGGATTTGCCAATGCGCTGGCAGACCTGGGTTTGAGCCGCGGAGATGTGGTGCTGCCGTTGCTGGGCTTCAATCTGGGCGTGGAAATCGGTCAACTGGCGGTGGTTGCGGCGGTCCTGCCGCTGCTGTTCTGGTGGCGGGTGCGTCCCGTCTACGCGGCGCGCTGGCTGCCGGCTGCCTCGATTGGCATTGTCGCCGTGGCTCTCTACTGGACCGCGATTCGCTGGCCGACGTGAATCCGCCCGTGAGTCTGATGCGAATGGGTGCCATATCCATTAGGCTTTACGGTGACATGTCGAGCAAACCACACAGCAGAGGGCCGCTTCCCGCCGCCGCGATTCCGGCTCGGTTGGATGCAGGCGATCTGGCCTCGCTGGTCGGGCGCATCGCTGCCGGCGACAAGGCCGCGTTGTCGATGTTGTACGAATCCACCGTGGCGCAGGTGCTGGCGATGGCGCGCGCGGTGCTGCGCTCGAAGGAAGACGCAGAGGAAATCGTCTGCGACGTGTATGTGCATGTGTGGCAGCGTGCTGCGGATTTCGACGCGACCCGCGGCAATGTCATGGCCTGGCTGCTCATCATGTCCAAAAATCGCGCAATCGATCGCATCCGGCAACGCCGCAATACCGTATCTTTAGATGATGAACGCGAAGCCGGACTTGCCTCGACCCTGGTCAGCGCCGAACTCAAGCCGGATGAAATCCTGTCGCAATTCCAGTCGGGCGGTGCCGTGCACCGCGCGCTAGCCTCGCTTACGCCGTTGCGGCGCAGGCTGCTGGGTCTGGCGTTCTTTCGCGGCCTGAGTCATCAGGAGATTGCCGAATCGCTCGCCATGCCACTGGGCACGGTGAAGTCGCATGTTCGGCGCGCGCTCACCACGCTGCAATCGGCACTGGCGGGCGAATCATGAAGCCGCGCAATCGCAAGAAGAGCGTCGAGTCCGCAGATGTCATCGATCCAGCGACGATGGAGCGCCTGGCGGGCGCCATTGCGCCGGCCGAGTTGTCGCAGTCCGACCGTGAATCACTGCATGTTCGCATCATGGCGCGCATTTCCGACGCGCCTCCACAGCGGACTTACACGGTGCGCGCCAATGAGGGGACCTGGATTTCGGTGGGACCGGGTGTGGAGCTCAAAGTGCTGCGCATGGATCGTGAAGCCAACAGTCAGACCGTTCTGTTCAGAATGCAGCCCGGCTCGCAGATCGTTCCGCATCCCCACAATCAGGAAGAGGAATGCCTGGTGATGGAAGGGGAGATCCTCGTCGGCAATCATCGCGTGGCGGCGGGAGACATGCACATCGCGATGCCCGGCGCCAAGCATCCGCCGATCATCGCGCCGCGTGGCGCGCTGCTGTGCATTCGCTCGGAAATCCCGCCGCAGCATTTTCGAATCGCGTAAAAGCTGCCGCGTGCTAGGCTTTGTGCGGTGAAAAAGCTGCTCCGCTCCCTGTATTTTCAAGTCATCCTCGCGATCCTCTGCGCAAGTGTTGTGGGCTATTTCTTCCCGCAGATTGCCGTGCAGATGAAGCCGCTCGGCGATTCCTTCATCAAACTCGTCAAGATGCTGATCGGCCCGATCATTTTCTGCACCGTCGTGGGCGGCATCGCCGGCGTGGAAAACATGAAGAAGATCGGCAAGACCGGTGGACTCGCGCTGCTGTATTTTGAGATTTTGAGCACCATCGCACTGCTCGTCGGACTACTAGTGGTGAATGTGCTGCAGCCCGGCCGCGGCATGAACGTGAACCCGGCAACCCTCGATACCGGCGCGTTGACCGAGTACACGGGTCCCGGAAAGATGCAGTCCCTCCCCGATTTTCTGCTGAACATCATCCCGACGTCGGCAATGGACGCATTTGCCAAAAACGAGATCCTGCAGGTTCTGCTGTTCGCCGTGTTGTTCGGCTTCGCGCTGCACGCCATGGGTGCACGGGCCGCGAAGGTGCGCGAACTCATCGACGCCGCGTTGCAGGTGCTGTTCGCGATCACCGGGATGATCATGAAGCTGGCGCCACTAGGTGCGTTCGGCGCAATGGCGTTCACACTTGGCAAGTACGGCTTCGGGTCCCTGGTGAGTCTGGGAAAGCTGATGGGCAGCTTCTATCTCACCTGCCTGATTTTTATTTTCTTGATCCTGGGTCCGATCGCGCGCCTGCATGGCTTCCGCATCCTGCAATTCATCCGCTACATCAAGGATGAACTGCTGATCGTGCTCGGCACCTCCTCGTCGGAAACGGTGCTGCCGCTGATCATGAAGAAGCTGGAGGCGCTCGGCGCGGGCAAGTCCGTGGTCGGGTTGGTCATTCCCGCCGGTTACTCGTTCAATCTCGACGGTACGGCGATCTATCTGACCATGGCCGCCGTGTTCGTGGCGCAGGCCACCAATACTCCCCTGGATCTGAGTCATCAGATCACGCTGTTGTTGGTCTTGCTGCTGACCTCGAAGGGTGCGGCGGGCGTCACGGGTAGCGGCTTCATCGTGCTGGCGGCCACGCTGTCAGCCGTCGGGACCGTACCGGTTGCCGGTCTGGCGCTGATCTTGGGGATCGACCGGTTCATGTCCGAAGCCCGGGCCCTCACCAACGTCGTCGGTAATTCAGTCGCGACGCTGGTGGTGGCAAAATGGACGAATGAATTGGATATGGCACAGTTACACAAACAGCTGAACCCGGGTGCCGGAACTGTTCTTCAAGGTTAAGGAAATTCGATGAGCATCAGAAATGGCTTCACCGATTCGGTGGGCGATACTCCGTTGATCCGGTTGCGCCATTTAAGCGAGGAATCGGGCTGCGAAATCCTCGGCAAGGCCGAGTTCATGAATCCGGGCGGGTCGGTCAAGGACCGGGCGGCAAAGTGGATCGTGTTGGACGCGGAGCGCCGCGGCGTACTCAAGCCTGGTGGCACGGTGGTCGAAGGCACGGCCGGCAACACCGGCATCGGCATCGCCCATCTGTGCAATGCGCGCGGCTATCGCTGTGTCATTGTCATGCCCGACAATCAGGCGGCGGAGAAATATCAGATCATCGAGGCGCTCGGTGCGGAATTGCGCAAGGTGCCGCCGGTGCCGTACAGCAATCCGAATCAGTATCAAAAGGTCGCGGGGCGATTGGCGGAGGAACTGCCCAATGCGGTGTGGGCCAATCAATTCGACAACACTGCCAACCGCGATGCACATTTCGAGAGCACGGGTCCGGAGATCTGGCGCGACACCGGCGGCAAGGTGGACGCGTTCATTGCCGCGACCGGCACCGGCGGCACGCTGGCCGGGGTTGCGCGCTATTTGAAGCAGCAAAATGCGAAAGTGCGCACGGTGCTGATCGACCCGCCCGGCAGCGCGCTGTATCACTATTTCAAGGACGGTGAGCTGAAGTCCGATGGCGGCTCTTCCATTACCGAAGGCATCGGCACAGGGCGCATCACGGCGAATCTCGAGGGCGCGCCCATCGATGACGCGATGCGCGTTCCCGACGTCGAGACCATGCACTACCTGTATAGGCTGCTGCGCGAAGAGGGGTTGTTCCTCGGCAGCACGGCGGGCATCAATGTCGCCGGCGCGGTGCGACTCGCGCAGCAGATGGGGCCGGGGCATACGATCGTCAC
>JANMXI010000301.1:0-50516 GCA_031394735.1 Pseudomonadota bacterium
CGGCCCTGCGCATCGAGCACGCCGCGCTGCGGACCGGTGCGAATGCCGAGCTGCAAGTCATCCGGCAGGATGAGTCCCTGTTCAAGCAGGTTGCGGATCAACGTGTCGCGGGACCGATGCGGCGCGTAGTCCGGGCCGGTGCAATTGATCAGTTTGTCGACCAGCACCGTCTTCACGGCGCGCTGCGCGCGCGGATGAAAGGAGACGGCAAGCCGCGCACCTTGCGGTTGAACCGAGGTGAGGCGTCCGGCATGCACCTGCAGTTTGCCCGTGCTTTGCAAGGCCTCGATTCCTGCGCGAATGTCCGGTGGCAGCCGGTGCCGGTGAATGTCCCAGTAGCTACGCACATGGCGCAGGAAGCGTTGTCGCTGCGGCAGTGGCAGGTGCTGCCAGATCTGCGGGGCGACCAGTCGTGCAGTGGTGACGACTTCGCGCCAGTCGCCGCCCATGAATTCGGATTCGCGCGACAGGCGGCGTGTGGCCTTGACCAGTTTGCGCACCGAATCGCCGGCCGCCTTCAAGGTATCGGTGTTGCAGGCATGCACGTTGGGGCGAAAGCTGGTCTGGGTCGGGGGAATCAGCCCGTGGCGCGACAAGGCATGAATGCGCGCCACCCCTTGCGGGCCGCGCGTCGCCGCGCCGATGACATCCGCCATCGTCAGTCCCGTGCCGATGGTCATGATGGTTTCGGTTGCCGTGAATGCCAATTCGCGGGTCCACGGGTTGCCGATGTAGCCGGGGTGATCCTGCGCACCGGCAGTCTCGCGCAGGTTGGACGGGGGCGGATTGCCCATCGCCAGCACCACCGCGTCGGCGCGAAGCGTATCGCCCTTGGCCATCTGCAGTACAAAGCCTTGCGGCTGTGGGTCGATGCGCAGCACCTCATCTGACAGGCGCAGCAGCGACACGCTGGCGTGACAGCCCGCCTGCGTCGTGGCGAGCATTTCCTCCAGATAGTCGCCGTAGAGCTCACGGGGCAGGAAATCGCTGCCGGCAGTCAGCGCAAAACGGCGCCGCGCGAATTCGAGGAATTGATCCGGCTCGGCGGAACGGGCCGACATGCGCTCCGCGGGCACATTCAGCAGGTAGGGAAAATCCCGTGGCGCGTAGGCGATACCGCGGCCGAAGCGGCCGCTGCGCTCGATCAGGACGATGCGCGTATCGCGACAGGCATCCGATCCCAGCAGATTGGCGGCCAGCACGGTGCCACTGAATCCCGCGCCAATTATGGCCAGGGTACGCAAGATCTAACGGGGTCTGCTCTTGTCTTTCTTGTCATCCGGCGCCGTTGATGCCGGCTGTGCAGGCGCCGGGACGCTCGCAGGCTTTGAAACCGGTGCGGCGGTTCTCGCATCCGGCAATATCAGCGGGCCTTTTTGGCCGCAGGCGGCGGCGCTGAGGGTCAGGAGCAGCAAGGGCAGGCGGACGATGCGTGGCATGGACGCAGTATATCCAAAAGTCGGCGCCGCGCTTTTTTCGAGCGCACAATCTGAGCACCGATTCTCGCAAGGCAAAACATGGCCACGTCGAAACACGCGCGGCGCGCGCTCAACGCCTGATCGTGCCGCAGCAACTCGCGCCGCCGGCGCACCTTTTGCCGGCCACTGCATCCGTTCTCGGGCACCGCTTCACCTGGTTGCACACCGGCACCGCGGCTTTCGATCAGATGATCGCGATGATCGACGCGGCGACGCGCAGCGTCGACGTGGAGTTCTACACCGTTGCGCGCGGCATGGTGTCCGATCGGCTGCAGGTGGCGCTTCACCACGCGGCGCAGCGCCAGGTGCGGGTACGAATTCTAATGGACGCGTTCGGGTCGGCGGCGCTGCCGGCGACCTGGAGTGCACACTTGCGCGCCGCGGGCGCCGATGTGCGCTGGTTCAATCCGCGGCGCGCGCTGCGCTGGTCATTCCGCAATCACCGCAAACTGGTGGTGTGCGACGATCGTTGCGCTTGGTTGGGCGGCTTCAATGTGGCGGATGACTACGCCGGTGACGGCATCGAACACGGCTGGCGCGATTTCGGCGTGTACATCGAAGGACCGGTGGCCGCGGATCTGATGCGCGGATTCGTCGCGCTGTTCGACGCCGCCGCCTTGAAGCGGCTGCAATTGCCGTCTCTGGCGCGTTTCCTGCGCAAGCAGCAGGTGAACCTGCAGGCGCCGGCAGCCCTGGTGGGCGGTCCCGGCTCCTCCCGCGCGCTCATGCGGCAAGTGCTGCACGCCGATCTGAAAACGGCCCGGCGCGTGGACGCCATGGCCGCGTATTTCGTTCCGTCGCGCAAGATCCGCACGTTGCTGCGCCAGGTGAACCGGCGTGGGTCGGTGCGCATCGTGCTGGCGGCAAAGAGCGATGTCCCTGTGTCGCGCTGGGCCAGCCAATGGCTATATCCGCGGCTGCTGCGCAATGGCGCAGCCGTGTGGGAATATCAGCCGCAGATTTTGCACGCCAAAGTCATGGTCATCGACGATGTGGTGTACGTCGGTTCTGCCAATCTGGATACCCGCAGTCTGCAGTTGAATTTCGAATTGCTGGTGCGGCTGCCCAGTGCTCAGCTTGCTGAACAGGTGAGGGCGCGAATCGACTACGACTGCCAGTTATCCAAACCGGTGCCCGCCGACTGGTCGCAGCGGCGCACGCTGATGCAACGGTTGGTGCACAGCTGGTCGTATTTTCTGCTCACCAAGATCGACCCTTTCCTGGCGCGCAAGGAATTTCGTCACTTGTCCTGACGCGCTCCTTGCTCGAACTCCGCCACCAGTGGATGAACCCGGCGCGTGCGGGTGCGGATCCAATACACGCTATGGCGGATGTCGGGCGTGCGGCCGATGACGCGCAAGCCGTATTGCCGCATCACTTCCGCCTCGGTCGATTGCGGGATGGCCACGAACCCTAAGCCACGCTGCGCAAAGCCATTCAGCAAGGCGCTGTCATCGATGCGTCCCACGGTTCTTGGCCTGACGTTTTGCTGGGTGAACCATGCCTGGATGGCTTGGCCGATCAAGGAGGTCGGCGCAGAGCCTGCCAGATAGGGCGCGGCATCCAGACTTGCGGGAAACTTGCGTTGCAGGACACTTTGTAGTTCGCGTGCTGCCATGAAGCTGGTGCCGGAATCAGTCCAGGCGCGCGCCTGCAACGATCGCGACAGATTGGCCGGCAGCGCTGAATCGGCGAGCACCAGATCCAGGTCGCCTGCAGCCACGCGTCCGAGCAGTTCGGTAAAGCCGTCTTCCACGCACAGCAATTCCAAACGTTTGCCGTGGTGTTGAATGAGAGGCTGCAGTGCAGCCACCGTCATCAGCTTGGGCACGCTGTCGGTGACGCCAACTCGCAGCGCAATGCGCTTGGCCTGCGCGCCGCCGCGCAGCACCGTTCCCAGTTCATCGCCGAGCGCGAAAATGGCGTTCGCGTAGTCGAGCGCGGTCTCGCCGGCGCTGGTCAGGATGAGGCGACGACCGACGCGGTCGAACAGCGGTTGTCCGATGGACAATTCCAATTCCTGCACCTGGGCACTCACGGTCTGCGGTGCGACGAACAGGCGGCGCGCGGCGCGGGCCACAGAGCCGCCACGCGCGACTTCGGCGAAATAGCGCAAGTGCTTGAGGTTCAAGGAGCGATTGTTCATTGTCAGGAAAAAGCTGCGGATACGGCAGCAATTATCTGCTTTTTATCCAATATTGGCGACCCTATGGTAGGGGCGTCACATACAGTTGGAAGGTGCAATCATGAAAACCGACGTACAGGCACGAGGCTTCTCCCTGACTGACGCGTTGCGCAGCGCGGTTGAACGCGAGGTGTACGACTACGCCGCGCAATTCTCGCAGCGACCGCGCAGCCTGCAGGTCAGGTTGTTCGATGTGAACGGCACGCACGGTGGCCTGGACAAAGGTTGCCTGGCGTATGCGCAGATGAGCGGCGGCCGCACGGTCCTGGTTGCCACCGACATCGACTCGGACATGTATCGCGCCATCCCGGCGGCGTTTGCCAAATTGGCACGCGCCACGCGTGCGGCACTGGGTCGGCGGCGCGCGCAGCGACGGCGTCCTGTCGTGACTGCGCCGCTGCTGGATTGAGCCATCGCGCAGGCGCGAGCGCGACGTGCAACGATGCACGCTGCTCGCGTCTACTCGGCCGGCTTGGCCTCGCGCGTCTTCGCATCCGCCACCATCCGCCTGACATCGGCGAGCAGTGCCGGCGCGTCGTAGACGATGCCGTCATGGATGGTGAAGCGCACACCGCCGATGCGGGTTGCCTGGCGGGACGCGTCATCCAGATGCAATGCGCCGGTGCCGTACAGGACCTTGAAGTTCGCCAGCGGGTTCTGCGGCACGATCACGAGATCGGCCAGTTTGCCGGCCTCGATGGATCCGATTCGGTCGGACATGCCGAGCAGCTCCGCGCCCGACAACGTGGCAGCGCGTACTGCTTCCAGCGGATGGAACCCGGCCTCCTGCAACAACTCCAGTTCACGCACCCAGGCGAAGCCGAATAATTTGTAGATGTAACCGGCATCATCGCCGACGGCGACGCGGCCGCCCGCGTTCTTGTAGTCATTCACGAAGGACATCCAGATCTGGTAGTTGCGCTTCCAGGCCACTTCATCCGCCGTCGTCCACGAGAACCAATAGGCGCCGTGCGCTTCGCGATTCGGTGAGTACCAACGCAGCAGCGTCGGCAGCGTGTACTGCTCGTGCCATTCCGCGTGCATCTCCCGCGACAGATCGCGATTCGCCTCGTAGATGGTGAAGGTGGGCACCAGCGTGAAGTCGCGGGCCTTGAGCGTTTCGATGACTTCCTTCCAGCGCGGGCTGCCACGTGGTGCCGCCTGGGCCCAGAGTCGTCCGGCCTGGCTGAAGCGGTCGTATTCATCGCTGTAGTTATAGTCGGGCGGGTAGTCCTGCAAGGTCCGATCGACGAACAATGCCTCGGGCAGCCCGTACCAGTGTTCCATGCTCGTCAGACCCCAGCCGGAGGTGTCCATGACGTTCATGCGCGCTACGGCGGTCTGGGCGTGGTGGCAGGCGCTGCGCAGCCCTTTGATCTTCGCTTCGGCAAGGGCGGCCTTCATGATCTCGGGCGGTGCGCCGACGAACTTGATGCCGTCGGCTCCGGCTGCGGCGATCGCATCCACCCAGCGCCGCGCTTCCTGCGGCGTGCTCACGCCACCCGGCGTGTCCACTTCCACTGGAAATCCGGCGTACGCAGCGATGCGCGGCGCAACGATCTCATGCGCCGCACTGCGACGGCGTTCGTTCAAGGTCCAACGCAGCCCGTTGAACGAGCCGGCTTCACGCACCGTGGTGATGCCGTGTGCAAGCCACAACTTATACACGTATTCTGCCGGCGGAACCGAGCCGACCTTGCCTTGATTGGCATCGGCGATGTGCGCGTGCGCATTGATGAAGCCGGGCAGTACGTACATGCCCGATGCGTCGATCTCGTAGTCGCCCTTCTCCGGCCGGCGCGACTCCTTGATGGGGACTTTCGGATACCCGACGCTGACGATGCGCGCGATCTTGTCGTTCTCGATGACGATGTCGACGGGTCCGATTGCCGGCGCGCCGGTGCCGTCCACCAGGGTGGCGCCGCGGATGACCATGCGTTTGAACGGCCCCGCACCTTCGCCGGAACGCCGCGTCGGCGCGGGTTCGGGCGGGTGGACAGGACCGCCCATGGCCGCGCTGATGTACTCTTCGCCCGCAGCGATTTTTGGCGCGTCAGTCGTCGGCGCGGCCATTCCACCGCACAGCGGAATGGCGAGACCCAGCAGGGCAATCCACACGCGTCGACCCGCTGTCGGGCGGACGGTGACAACCTCGTTCTCGTGCATGACGTCCTCGTTGCGATCGCCGCGGCCACTGCCGCGGCATGCGCGTTAGTTGGGCTTTGGCGCGGGCGTCACGCTGAGCAACTCGACGTCGAACACCAGCAACGAACCGGGTGGGATTCCGGTGCGTGCTTCCATGCCGTAACCCAGTTCAGGCGGGACGAACAGCTGATACTTGGAGCCCGGCTTCATCAGCACCAGCGCTTCCTGCCAGCCTTTGATGACGCGATTGGCGGTCAACGGTACCGGTTGGCCGCGCGCATAGGAACTGTCGAATTCCGTGCCGTCCAGCAACTTGCCGCGGTACTGCACGGTCACCTGATCTTCCGGCAGGGGCGAGGCTGCCTTGAGGTCGCCGGCAGCGATGACCTTGTATTGAAGACCCGATGCGGTGGTCTTCACGCCCTTTTGCGTTGCGTTGGTGGCGAGGAACTCCTTCGCGGCGGCCTTGTTGCGCACGCCGGCTGCCTCGCGCACGGCACGGATGTACTGTGTCATTTGCGGCTGCTCGCTGGCCGCGAGCTTCTTGCCGGCCAGGGCATCTTTCACGCCGCGGCTGATGGCATCGACGGACACGTCTGCACCGAGGCCCGCGTTGCGCAGTTGTTCACCAAAGGTCATGCCGAAATCGTAACTCGCCTGCTCGGCGGTCAACGTCGGGACGGGCGGCGGCGCTGGCGGGGTCGCAGGCGCGGCGGGCTTGACGACGCCTGTAGGGTCGACCGCAGGGGTGACGGTCGTGGCGGCAGGTGTGGATGGCGTGGGCTCTGCGGCGAATGCCGTGCCGGCAAGTGTCGCCGTAGTGATTGCCCAACAGCACCAGCGGATGGTTTGCCTGCCTGAATTCATGCGTCACTCCCAAAAGAAATTTTAGTTCATTGGGCCAGCAGACCCGTGTCAATGATAGCCAGTGTCAGGCGCGACACGCAGACTATTTTGCCCTCCTCGGTGGTGATGTCGATGGTCCAGACATGCGTCCGTGAGCCGATGTGAACGGGCCGCGCAGTGCCGACGACATGACCGCTGCGCGCTGCGCGGATGTGATTGGCGTTGATTTCCAATCCGACGCATTGCTTGCCTGGCGCGAGGCACAGCGTCGACGCGACGCTGCCGAGCGTTTCGGCCAGCGCCACCGAGGCGCCGCCATGCAACAGCCCGGCGGGCTGCTTGGTGCGTTCATCCACCGGCATGCGTCCACGCAGAAAATCCGCGCCGATCTCGGTGATCTGAATCCCGACATGCTGGCTCAGCGTCTTGCGCTGAATCTCATTCAGCTGCTCCAGGGTCTGTGCAATTTTCCAGATCGCCATGGCGCCTTCAGTCTTTCTTGAGTGTGGCAGCAATGCGGCGATACGCTTCGCGAAACGGGATTCCCTCGCGCGCCACCAATGCATTGGCGGCTTCCGCCGCGTGAATGCCTGGATCCAGGTGGATATTCTGCGGTTTGAAGCTCACGCCCTCCAAGGCGACGGGCAGGATATCCAGCGTCTGTTCGCAGGCATCGATGCTGCGAAACAGCGGCAACTTGATCAACTGCAGATCGCGGTGATACCCGGAGGTCAGCTTCTGCGTGATCCCCAAAATCTCATTCAAGGCCGCCTGTGCACCGGCGCTACGGCCGCGCATCAACTCGAACACATCCGCGTTGCGCTTCTGCGGCATGATCGAGGAGCCGGTGGTGAACGCATCGGGCAGGCTGACGAAGGCGAACTCCTGCGTATAAAACAGCAGCAGGTCGGCGGCGAGGCGCGCGATGTCCTGCGTGAGCAGCGTGATCTCGAAGGCGAGTTGCGCCTCCGCCTTGCCGCGTGACAGTTGCACGGCCGTCACCGGTTCGTGAATGGTGGCGAATCCGAGCTGGCAACGCGTGCTTTCGCGATCCACCGACAACCCTGGCGTGCCGTAGCCGGCGGCCGATCCCAGCGGATTCTTGCCGATGCGGCGCAGGCAGTCGGCAAGACCCGTACCGTCGTCGCGAATCTCCGCCGCAAAGCCGCCTGCCCACCAGCCCACCGTGCTCGGCATCGCCTGCTGCATGTGGGTATAACCGGGCAGCACGGTCGTTGCTTCACGCGCGCCCAGCCGATCCAGCGCCTCGGCCACTCCTTGGGCGCCTGCGTTAAGCCTGGCTGCGGCATCACGCATGTACAGCCGCAGCGCCACCAGCACTTGATCATTGCGGGAGCGGCCCGCGTGCAGGCGGCCGCCGGCCGCGCCGATCTTCTGCGTGAGCAGATTCTCGATCGCCGTCTGGCAATCTTCCATCTCCAACGTCACGCGCCATTCGCCGCGTGCATGCGCCGCACCGATCTGCGTCAACGCGGCGGTGATCGCGGCAAGGTCAACGGCATTGAGCAAGGATTGCTCCTGCAGCATGGTGGCATGCGCGATGCTCGCCTGGATGTCATAGGCCACCAGCCGATTGTCCAGTTCATGGTCGTCCTGTGACGTGTACGCCAACACCCGCGCATCCAGCGGCGTTCCTTTGTCCCACAACCGGCTCATGGGCGCAGCTTCCCTAGCGCGAGCTCTGCTGTTCGGCAAGGCTCAGCGCATTCAGATCGGCGACCACCAGCGTGCCGGTGCCTTCATTGGTGAACACTTCGGCCAGCACGCTGTCGGTGGATTTGTAGGAGATCACGTGCACGCGGCGCACACCACCGCGGATCGCAGTTTCGATGGCCGCTGCTTTGGGCAGCATGCCCTCCTTGAGGCTGCCTTGGTCGCGCAGCTTTTTTAGTCCCTTCAAGTCCGTGTAGGAGATGACCGAGCTGGGATCCTCGAGTCGTTCGAGAATGCCGTTGGCGCCGGTGCACAGGATGAGCTTCTCGGCCGCGAGCGCGCCGCCGATGGCTGCGGCGATGGTGTCGGCGTTGATGTTGAGCAGAACGCCGGACGAATCGGCCGACAGCGGACTGACCACCGGCATCAGGCCGTTATCGAGCAATTTCTCGATGACGTTCGTGTCCACGCCGTCGACATCGCCGACGAATCCGTAGTCGACGGTCTCCGGGCCGTCCGCAATCTTCACCGGCGCGCGCTTGTGGGCACGGATCAAACCGGCATCGACACCGCTGATGCCCACGGCTTCAATGTCCAGATCACGGCAGATGGCAAGAATGCGCGTGTTGATCAGGCCGTTGAGCACCATGGCGGTGACGTCGATGGATTTCTGATCGGTGATGCGGCGGCCATGCACCATGTGGGTCTCGATGCCCAATTGGGATTGCAGCAGATCCAGCTGCGGACCACCGCCGTGGACCAGCACCGTCTTGATGCCCACCTGATGCAGGATGGCCACTTGTTCGATCAGGCCGCGAGTAGAGGCCTCGTCATTGAACACCGCGCCGCCGGCCTTGATGACGAACACCTTGCCCTTGTACATGCGGATGTAGGGCGCGGCGCTGCGTAGTGCGCGCACGGCAATGGACGGGTCGGGTCGGCTCTTCATCATCGCAATCTCCTAAGGAGTAGTCGGGCGGATCAACGCAGCAGACGGTGCAGCACAGCCATCTGCACCACCAGCCGATTGAATGCTTCGTGTTTGACGACGGAGCGGGGTCCGTCGAGGATGTCATCGGCGACCGCGACATTGCGCCGCACGGGCAGACAGTGCATGAACTTGGCGTCCCGCGCCGTGTGTTTGAACCAGGGTTCACGCACACACCAACCGGACAGATCGGCGCGCAGTTTCATGTCTGCGTCCGCATCGCCGTAGTAGGTGGTCGTGCCCCATTCCTTGGCATAAATGATCTGCGCGCCGGCAAGGGCCGCGGTCTGATCGTCGGTTTCGCTCACCGAACCCCCCGCAGACGCCGCTGCAGTCCGCGCTTTTGCCATGAGTTCGGCGGGGAGCGCGTAGCCTTCCGGACGCAGCACGACGACGTCCATGCCGCGCATGGCGGCCATGTGCAGCGTGGCGGCAGGAACGGCCAGCGGCAGCGCGCGCGGATGATAGACCCAGCTGAGCACGAACTTGGCGCGCTCAGGGATTTTCAGATCGTCCATCGTTTTCCAATCCGCCAGCGCCTGGCACGGATGGTTGACGGCCGATTCCATATTGATCAGCGGCTTGTCGCACAGGCCTTCGATCATCTTGAACAAGCTTTCGTTCAGGTCACTCTGCAGGTTCTTGCCTTCGGCGAACGCGCGTACGCCGAGCGCATCGCAGTAGGAGGCGAGCACCGGAATGCCTTCGCGAATGTGCTCGGCCGAGGAGCCATTCATGATGGCATTGAGCCGCGTTTCCAATTGCCAGGTGCCCTGGCCGGGCGTGATGACGAAGGAACTGCCGCCGAGCCGCGCCATACCCGCTTGAAAGGAGGCCAACGTGCGCAGCGACGGGTTGAAGAACACCAGCCCCAGAATCTTGCCGGCCAGCGCCGCGGGCTCGGGGTGGTCCTGCAGCCGCTGCGCCACGCTAAGCAGATCGCGGATTTCTGCCGGTTCAAAATCGGCCAGGTCGAGAAACTTTTTCATGCCGGTATCTTCGATAGCGCGTCGCTGAGCTGATCGACGTGGCCTTCGTTCATAATATAGGCGGGCAGCAGGCGCAGGATGTTCGGGTCGCCGCTGGTGCCGGTGAGGATGTTCTTCTCTATCAGCGCCGCCTGTACTTCCTTGGCGGGTCGCGAGGTTTTCAAGCCCAGTAGAAATCCCGCGCCCTGCGAGCCTTGCACCGGTCCCACCATGCAGTTGCTGCGAATGTAGTCGGACACCTGCTGCACGTTGTGCATGAGTGATTCGGATTCGATGGTGTCGATGACCGCTTCGGCCACGGCGCAGGCCATGGGGCCACCGCCGAAGGTCGTGCCCATGTCGTCGTACTTGATCTGCTGCGCGATCTTGGCGTTGATCATGAGCGCGGATACCGGAAACCCATTGCCCAGCGCTTTGGCGGCGGTGAGGATGTCGGGCGTCACGCCGAAATAGTTGGCACCGAAGGGCTTGCCGGTTCGGCCCATGCCGCATTGAACCTCGTCGAATATCAGCACCGCGCCGACATCGTCACAGCGCTTGCGCAGAGCCTGCAACATGGGCTTGCCCACGTCGTAGGCGCCGCCCACGCCCTGCACCGGCTCGACGATGACGGCAGCGGTGCTCTTGTCGATGACGAATTCGAGTGCGGAAGGGTCATTGCGTGGCGTGAAGCTCACCTCGAAGGGCGCGCGGGGGAAGCCGTACCACTTTTCGGCGGCGCCCCAGGTCACGGCGCCGGCCGCGGCGGTGCGGCCATGCCAGCCCTGTTCGAGTGCGACGACTTTGTCGCGGCCCGTCACCTTGAACGCGAGCTTCAACGCGTTCTCATTGGCCTCGGCGCCGCTGTTGATCCAGAACACCGTCTCCAAACCGAGACCCGCAAATTTCACCAGACGCGCGGCGGCGCGTTCACGCACCGGCATGGGCAGCGCGTTGGTTTGAAACGCCATCTGTCGAGCCTGATGCTCCAATGCAGCCAACCAGCGCGGATGTCCGTAGCCCAAGCCTGCAACGGCATGACCACCGTAGAAGTCGAGAATCTTGCGGTTGTCGCGAGCGTACAGCCACACGCCTTCGCCGCGCTGCACCTCGATGGGATATTGCGCAAACACATTGGCCAGATGCGAAGTGTGGGCTTGAGCGGGACTCTTCATGTCCAACCCGCTGCCGGTGCCCGCAGTCCCAGCGTTTCGTCCCATCCGAGCAGTCGATTCATCCATTGCACCGCGCCGCCTGCGGCGCCTTTGTTCAAATTGTCCACCACGCACATGACCGCGATACTGCGGCCGTTCGTGACCACGCTCAAGTGCGCGTAATTGCTGCCCGCGACGTCCTTGATGCGCGGCGCGGTGGGCGCCACATTCACGAACGCGCAGCCCTTATAAAAATCCGCAAAATCGTGCAGGGCCGCAGCGCTCGACACGGGGCCTGCCAGCGGCGCCTGCACGGTGACGTGAATGCCGCGCGCGAACGGTCCGGAGTGCGGCACGAAATTGAATTGCGCCTCGATGCCACTGGCGGCGCGCGCGCAGGCGGTGATCTCGGGCGTGTGGCGATGTGCCAGCGCGCCGTAGGAATACAGGTCGCTGTGCCGCTGCGGGTGATGCGTGCCGTCGGTGGGCTTGCGTCCCGAGCCGGTCGAGCCGGTAATGCCGCTGACGAACAGCGTGGGTTCGACGAGGCCTAACTTGAGCAGCGGCACGCTGGCCAGCAGCGTGGCGGTGGCGAAGCAACCTGGATGGGCGACATGCGGCGTCGGCGAGTGCTTGAGATGTTCGGGCACTGCGCAGGTGAAATCGCGGATGCGCGCCGGCGCGCCATGCGGATGCTTGTACACAGCCTCGTAGGCCGCGGCACTCGAATAGCGGAAGTCGGCGGAGATGTCGACGCAATGAACTTTCGCACCGGCAGCGTGAGCGGCGCTCAGCAATCGGTCGACCAGTGCGGCGGAGACGCCGTGCGGCGCCGCCGAGAACAGCGCGCTCTGCGGCGTGCGACACAACAGGGCGTCGAGCTCCTCGAGGCTGGCGAACTTCAATTCCGGATAGGCGCTGCGCAGATGCGGGAAGGCCGCTGCCACAGGCTCGCCCGGCTGGCTGTCGGAGAGTACGGCGGCCAGTTCCAATTGCGGATGTGCATCGATCAGGCGCAGCAATTCACCGGCCACGTAGCCGGTGCCGCCCAGCACGAACGTGGGCGTGTGTGAACTCATTCGGCGACACCTTCCGCGGAGGTCACGTTGGTCAGCCCCAGCTTGGTGATGATGTAATCACCCAGATCGGCCGGGTTGCTGATGGCGTTGAACGCTTCCACATTCATCTGCTCGCGGATGATCTGCACGCCCACCTGATTGTCGGTGGCGGGGCCCGTGACGGCGCAGGGCTCGATGCTGAAGCGTTCGCGCAACAGCTTGACGCCGCCCCACGCGGCGACCGGATCATTTGCCGACAACACCACCGCCGTCAACGCTTCACGGATGTCCGGCTGACGCAGAATGGATTCGACGCCGTAGGTACCGAGCAGGCCGTCGCCCAATTCGAACACGATGACATCGGGCGCGCCGCTGCTCATTTCGGTGAGCATGGTGCGCGTCAGCGCGGGTCCGCATTTGGCCGTGGTGGTGACGATCCCTAAATCCGTGAAAATCATGGTGCGGCGTGCGCCGGCGTCCTCAAAGGCGAGAATATCGCGCCGCAACGACACACCGGTGGCTTTGAACGCGTCCACCGTCAATCCGCGGTGACGCATGCGCGCGATGATGGCGGCGGCCGCGGCAGTCTTACCGGCTTCCATGCAGGTGCCGGCCAGCGCCACCACCGGCACCTTGCGCGCATCCAGCGGCGCATCGTAGTCCAGCGCCTTGTAGCCGACCTTGGCGGGCACGCCGATGCGTTCGCCCAGGTACGGAAAACTTAAGACCGTGCCCAGCACCTTGCAGTCAAAGGGCTTGCCCTTGTCGGGCGTGGCGGAATCGCAGATACCGAGCACGCCGCCGATGTTGAGCATCTGGATCACATCGCCTGGCTTCAGCGATTCCGGGATATGTCCCGAGTAGCCGAACAGCGCTTTGCGATGACCGAGCGCGCCGGCAACGATGTCGCCGCGCGTGATCTTGGCCATGCGGCCGCTGGTCAGTTCCAGCGTGTTGTAGGTCGACTTGTTGTTGAGCACCTCGACGACGACGACCACGCCTTCCTCGCAAGGGATGTCCATGGCGATGCGCGCCTCATGCGACAGACCGCAGGCCTGCGTGACCGAGGCAATCTTGTCGACGAATACCGTACGCATCTGGCTCATGACTTGACCACTCCGGGCGATGCGCCTGCGCGCTTGTGAAAAATGCCGCTCAGCGCCAGCATCTTGGAATAACCGAGTGCGTCCGTCGGCGTCCATTCGCCGGCGGCCTCGCCGTACACGCCTTTGGAGGCAGCCATCATCGAGTAGGGTGAGGTGACGCCTTCCACGAACAGGCTGCCCGGGCGGAACAACAGGTGCACATCGCCGGTGACCCGTGCTTGAGAGGACAGCAGCAGCGCCTCGATGTCGCGGCACACCGGATCCAGATGCTGACCTTCGTGCACCAGATCCCCGTACGGCTGCGCGACGCTCTCTTTGATGCGCGCCTGTTTGCCGGTGAGCACCAGTTTCTCCAGTTCGCGATGCGCGTTCAGCAGCACCTCGGCGGCGGGCGCCTCGAAGGCCACCCGGCCCTTGGTGCCGATGACGGTGTCGCCCAGATGGATGCCACGACCGATGCCGAAGGGACCGGCGAGGGTTTCCAGCTGTTCAATGATGCTGACGGGATCCAGCTGCACGCCGTCCAGGCTCGACGGTACGCCCAGTTTGAAGCCCAACGTGTGATGCGCTTCTGGCCGCGGTTTTGTGAAAGCATCCTTGGACAGCACCCAGGCGTCTTCGGGAATGCTCCCGGCGGAGGTGAGCGTCTCTTTGCCGCCGATGGTCACGCCCCACAGTCCGCGATTGACGGAATAGGCGGCGCCATAGGGCGGGATGGGCAGTTGATGATCTTGCAGATACTTTAATTGCTCGGGACGTTTGAAGGCGCGGTCGCGCACCGGCGCGATGATTTCCAATTCCGGCGCCAGCGTGCGCAAGGCTACTTCGAAGCGCACCTGATCGTTGCCGGCCGCGGTGCAGCCGTGGGCCACCATCTTGGTCTTGAGCTGCAACGCCATCTGCGCGATGACCTGCGCCTGCAGTACGCGCTCGGCGCCGACGCACAGCGGGTACAACTGACCACGGCGCACATTGCCCATGATCAAAAACTTCAGGACCTTGTCGAAGTAATCGGCACGCGCGTCGATGAGGTGATGCTCGACGGCGCCGAGTTGCGCGGCGCGCACGCTAAGCGTCTTCGCGCCGTCAGCATCGATGCCGCCGGTGTCCACCGTCACGGTGATGACGGGGCGGCCATAGGTTTCCTTCAGCCAGGGCACGCAGAATGAGGTGTCCAGGCCGCCGGAAAATGCCAACAGAATGGGCTCGCCGCCCGTAGGTGTCGTTGTGGTCATGAGGTTGGGTACTTAGATGCGGAAAGTGGCGCGAAGACGGTCGCCGAGCTTTTTCTGCTCGCGCGCCCCCGCGGTGGCGATGAAAATCGTGTCATCCCCGGAGATGGTGCCGATGACCTCCGGCCATTGCGCCTTATCGATGGCCACGGCGACACTCTGCGCGGCACCCACGCTGGTCTTGAGCACCGTGAGAGTGGAGCCGGCGCTTTGCAGGCCGCGCACGAATTGCTTGAGCGAGGCGAAGTCGTCCTTCACCGCCGAGGCCGGATCCGGCAACACGTAGCGGTCGCCCAGTTTGGCCACGCCCAGTTCGCGCAGGTCGCGGCTGATGCTCGACTGCGTGGCTTCGTGGCCCTGCTTGCGCAGCAACTTGACGAGTTCGGACTGGCGGCCGACCGCTTCGCTGCGAATGATACGCGCCAGCGCGCTGCGGCGTGCCGGGGCGCTGCCGTCGTCGGCAGGTCCGTTCAACATACAAATACGCTTTGCATAAAAGTGCGTGCATGTTGCATAAAAATGCATAGGCTGTCAATGCGCAGTTCCACAAAAGCGGATGTTATGATTCGCGCCTGTCACTTTGCGCACTTCAAGAGGATGCTCGCTTGCTGGAAACCATCGAGGTCGAGACACAACCCAACCCCACCGCCACCATCATCTGGTTGCACGGCCTGGGCGCCGACGGCCACGACTTCGAGCCGGTGGTGCCGGAAATCGTGCTGCCGAGCGAACGCGCCTGGCGCTTCGTGTTCCCGAATGCGCCGGTCCGGCCCGTCACTTTGAACAACGGCATGCGCATGCGTGCCTGGTATGACATCAAGTCGCTGGATCGCGGCTCGGTGGAGGATCTGGCAGGGTTTGCCGACACGGCGGCGCAGATCGGCGCCTTGATCGCGCGCGAAACGGCACGCGGCATTCCGGCGCATCGCGTGGTGCTGGCGGGATTCTCGCAGGGCGGAGCGGTGTCCTTATATATGCTCGGTCGGTACTCGCAAGCATTGGCCGGCATCATGGCCCTGTCCTGCTATCTGCCGGCGGCGCGCACGCTGGCCGCTGAACGGTCGACGGCGAACGACAAGACGCCGGTGTTCATGGCGCACGGGCAATTCGATCCCGTCATCGCCGTGTCTGCGGGGCAGCAGTCGCGCGATGCGCTTAAATCGCTCGGGTATGCGGTGGACTGGCACGAGTATCCGATGGCACATTCGGTGTGCCAGGAAGAGATTTCCGATATTCGCAAATTCCTGTTCAAGGTGCTGCCGTGAGGAGCAGCCCTACGTCAGCGACTCGGCCGGCGCCGGGACTTGCGCGGAGTCGGAGCTGCAGGCGCTTCTTCGCCATGCGCGGAGCTGAGGATCTCAAGCCGCTCGAATATCCCACGCAACTGCGCGCGTAGCTGCGCTAGTTCCGTGCCCGACAGACCTGCGACCATGGTTTGGTAGACTTGTGCGCTCAGCGAATTGCAGCGCTGCGCCACGCGCCGGCCTTTTGCCGTCAACTCGACGATGACGGACCGGCTGTCCGTCACTCCGGGGGTGCGCCGGATGAGGGCGCGCTTTTCCAGCTCGCGCAGCTGGTGTGAGATGGTGGACTGTGGCAGCACCATGCGGCTGACCAGATCGCCGACGCGAGCGGTGCCGGTCTCCGCCAGGAGCACCAGCATGCGCGAGTTGTGAAGCGCGACATCGTAACGGCGAAAATGCGGATTGCAGATCAGCTCGAGCTTGGCCTCGATGCGGTGCATGAGAAAGGAGATGCGATCGCTGAGTGGCGGCAGCGCCTGCGCCGTGGTGCGATCGAGTTTGGAGCGCGTTGCGCGCTCAGCCACGGGCAACCTGCAGCGCTTGCCATACCTTGAGCGGCGTTGCGGGCATCGACAGGTCCGTCACTCCCGCCGGACGCAGTGCATTGAGCATGGCATTCATGACTGCGGGTGGCGCCGCGATGGCGCCGGCCTCGCCGCAGCCTTTGACACCCAGCGGATTGTGCGGTGACGGCGTGACGATGTAATCGACGAGGAAATTCGGCACATTGTCCGCACGCGGCATGCAGTAGTCCATGAACGAGCCGGACAGCAACTGCGCCGAGTCGGCGTCATATACGCAGTTCTCCAGCAGCGCCTGACCGATGCCCTGCACGGTTCCGCCGTGCACCTGTCCTTCGACGATCATGGGATTGATCACGTTGCCGAAGTCATCCACCACCGTGTAGGCCAACACCTGCGTCGCGCCGGTTTCCGGGTCGACTTCCAGTTCGCAGATGTGTAGGCCCGCCGGGAAGGTGAAGTTCGCGGGATCGAAAAAGGCGGTCTCTTCCAGTCCCGGTTCGATCTCATCGCTTGGAAACCGCGCCGGTGCGTGCGCCGTGAAGGCAATCTCCGCAAACGAAATGCCCTTGTCCGTGCCGGCCACGACGAAGCGTCCGTTCTCATAGCGGATGTCGCTCTCGGCAGCTTCCAAAATGTAGGAGGCGATGCGCTTGCCTTTGGCGATGACCTTGTCGATGGCCTTGATGATGGCGCCGCCGCCCACGGCCAGTGACCGCGAGCCGACGGTACCGAGGCCGAAGGCGCTGCGGCCGGTGTCGCCGTGCACGACTTCGATGCTTTCAATGGGAATGCCGAGCTTGTCGCTGACCACCTGTGCAAAGGTGGTTTCATGCCCCTGGCCATGCGAATGCGTTCCGGTGACCACGACCACGGAGCCGGAGGGGTTGACGCGAATGGTGGCGGATTCGAACATGCCGCTGCCGGCACCGGCAGCCATGATGATCTTCGACGGGCCCGCGCCGCAGGCTTCGATGTAGCTGGACAAGCCGATGCCGCGCAGCTTGCCGCGGGCTTTGGAGTCGGCGCGGCGCCGCTCGAAACCGGCGTAGTCGGCCAGCTGCAGCGCCTTGTCCAGACCAGCGGCGAAATTTCCCGAGTCGTATTGCGCCCCCAGGGGGTTGTCATAGGGAAATGCATCGGGCGGAATGAAGTTGCGCCGACGGATATCAGCCGGATCCATTTTCATGTCGTGTGCCGCCTGATCGACCAGGCGTTCGATGACATAGGCTGCTTCCGGGCGCCCCGCGCCGCGATACGCGTCCACCGGCACGGTGTTGGTGAAAACGCCGCGCACATCGCAATAGGCGCTCGGGATGGCGTAGGTTCCCACCAGCAGCGGTGCGGAGTAGAACGTCGGGATCGCCGGTCCGAAGGTCGAGTAGTAGGCGCCGAGATTGGCGACGGTGCTCACGCGCAGCGCCAGAAATTTACCTTCTGCATCCATCGCCAACTCGGCATGGGTCTGGTGATCCCGGCCATGGCGGTCGCTCAAGAAGGCTTCGCTGCGATCGGAGGTCCATCGAACCGGACGGCCCAGCTTTTTCGCTGCCCACAACACCAGCACTTCTTCGCAATAGTGCATGGCCTTGGAACCAAAGCCGCCGCCCACGTCCGGGGAGATGACGCGGATCTTGTGCTCGGGCACCTTCAAGGTCGCGGTGGCCAGCAAAATGCGCACGACATGCGGATTCTGCGAGGAGATGTGCAGCAGGTATTCGCCGCGGCCCTCGTCGAACTCGCCGATGGCAACACGCGGTTCCATCGCGTTCGCGACCATGCGGTTGTTGACCAGATCCAGACGCGCGACGTGATGCGCGCGGGCGAACGCCGCCTCCACCGCCGCGGCATTGCCCACGTGCCAGTGAAACGCGGTGTTGCGCGGCGCACCATCCCACACCAACGGGGCGGCATCCGCCGTCGCGCGCTCGATGCTGCCCACGGTGGGCAGATCCTTTATATCGATTTCGATCAATTCGGCGGCGTCCTTTGCCTCGGCCAGGGAGGCAGCGATGACCATGGCGACGGGGTCACCGACATGCCGGACCCGGTCCACGGCCAGCACCGGGTGCTGCGGGATGAACATCGGTGTGCCGTCGATGTTGGTCGTCATCCAGCCCACCGGCAGATCGCCGATGCCATCGGCGCGCAGGTCGGCACCCGTGAACACGGCCAGCACGCCGGGGGCCTGTTTTGCCTGTGCAGAGTCGATGCTGCGTATTTCGCCGTGCGCCATATTCGAGCGCAGCACGTAGACGTAGACCTGCCCGTGGCGCTGAATGTCGTCCGTGTACTTGCCGCGGCCGGTGATGAAGCGAAGGTCTTCGAAGCGGCGCAGCGATGCGCCTATGCCGGTGGCTGTAGTTTCGTTCATGGCCGTTCTTGGTTGAGTTATATCGATCTCGATATTAACTCCAATTGGCGATGGGGTGAATGATTCGGTTATGCTCTGGCGCGAATTGCAAAGAATCAGGTGGGAGTAGCGGGTTGGCCATCCAAGGTGAATACAAGATCGCTGCGCCGCGCGAGCAGGTGTGGGCGGCCCTCAACGATCCGGCCGTTTTGCAGGCCTGCATTCCCGGCTGCGAAGAGCTGACCCAGCAATCCGACACGCAGATCGAGGCCAAGATCACGGCGCAGTTGGGGCCCATACGCTCCAAGTTTGCGACCCAGATTCAACTGTCGGATCTCGACCCGCCGAACGGCTACACGCTGAGCGGTGAGGGCAAGGGCGTCGCCGGCTTCGGCCGCGGCAGCGCCAAAGTGGCCTTGAGCGAGCTCGACGGCGGCACGTTGTTGCGCTACGACGCGCAGCTGAGCATCGGCGGCAAGCTCGCGCAGGTCGGCTCGCGGCTGGTGGAGTCCGCCACGCGTTCGTACGCGGATCAATTCTTCGCGGCATTTGCGCAGAAGTTAAATGCGGCCAACTCGACTGCCGAGGCGCTGCCGGCGTCAGGCGAAGCGCTCGCCGCGGACGCGCCGCTGGCTCACGGCAATGCGTCGGACTCGAGGCGCTGGTGGCCTTACGCCGCCGGGGCCATCGTGGCCCTTGCGCTGTGGCTGTTGCTACGTTGAAATTTTCCCAGAGGGTGGATACATGAGCATCACGATCAGTCTGCAGGTCAACGGCCGCAGCGTCACCGAGACGGTGCAACCGCAGACCTTGCTGGTGGAATTGCTACGCAACCAGCTGCGGTTGACGGGCACGCATGTGGGCTGTGACACCAGTCAGTGCGGCGCTTGTGTGGTGCACGTCGAGGGCCTGGCGGTGAAGAGTTGCACGATGCTGGCGGTGCAGGCGCAGGGAGCTAGCGTGACGACCATCGAAGGGCTCGAGTCCCAAGGCGTGCTGCACCCGGTGCAGGAGGCGTTTCGTGCCGAACACGGCCTGCAATGCGGCTTTTGCACGCCGGGCATGATCATGAGCGCAGTGGCGCTGTTGCGACGCAATCCGGCGCCCACCGAGGAGGAGGTCCGTGAAGGGCTGGAGGGTAATCTCTGCCGCTGCACGGGCTACCACAACATCGTCAAGGCGATCCTGTCCGCCGCCACCCAGCTGCGTGCGCACGCAGCGCAAGCCTGAGAGGCCGCCCGTCCATGTACGCATTCGCCTATCAACGACCTGACTCTCTCAAGGCCGCGGTTGCCGCTGCCGCCGTCGATGACGGTGCCTACCTCGCCGGCGGCATGACGCTGCTGCCGACGTTGAAGATGCGGCTGTCGCGTCGCTCCAGCCTGGTGGATCTCAGCGGTCTTGCGGAATTGACCGGCATCCGGGTGGAGGGCGATCGTGTGCACATCGGCGCGATGACGCGTCATGTGGAGGTGCAGGATTCAGCGCTCATCCGCAAGTCGATTCCAGGACTTGCCACATTGGCCGGCGGCATCGGTGATCCACATGTGCGCAACCGTGGCACCCTCGGCGGATCTCTGGCCAACAGCGATCCGGCCGCCGACTATCCGGGGGCGGTGCTGGCCCTCGGCGCAACCATCACCACCGACCGTCGGCAAATCACCGCCGCCGAATTTTTCCAGGGCATGTTCACCACCGCGCTTGCGCCGGGCGAGTTGATCACGCAAGTCACCTTCCCGATCCCTAAGCGCTGCGCCTACGTGAAATTCCGCAACCCCGCTTCGCGCTATGCCGTGGTCGGAGTGATGGTGGCGGAGTTTTCCGACGGCGTGCGGGTCGCGGCGACCGGCGCCGGTCCGCACGTTTTCCGCTTACCCAGTTTCGAGCAGGCCTTGGGTCGCTCTTTTTCGCCCGACGCCGTGCGCTCCTTGAGCGTTGGCAGCGACGGTCTGAACGATGACATGCACGCCACCGCCGACTACCGCGCGAGCCTTGTCAGCGTGATGGCGGCGCGCGCGGTCAGCGCCGCACTGGCGGGTTGACGAGCACGACATGGGCTTAGGGGCGCCGACCTCGGTCGATGACACTGCGGCCTTCCTGCGCCGCGGCCAGTACGTCGGCGACCGCCATCTGGCGGTGGTGGTGTTCCTCGCGTTGAAACTGCAGCGTCCGCTGTTTTTGGAGGGCGAAGCAGGCGTTGGCAAGACCGAAATCGCCAAGGTGCTGGCGGCGGGTCTGGGGCGCCGGCTCATCCGGCTGCAGTGTCACGAGGGACTGGACGTGTCCGCCGCGCTGTATGAATGGAATTACCTGCGCCAGATGCTCGAACTACGCATGGCAGAAGTCGGCGCTGGCGCCGGCGATGGAGTGACCCAGGATGCGCTGGCCGCGCAGATTTTCGATCCGCGGTTTCTCATCAGACGACCCTTGTTGCAGGCGTTGGAGCCACACGCGTCAGGGCCGCCGGTGCTGTTGATCGACGAAATCGATCGGGCGGATGAACCCTTCGAGGCGTTTTTGCTGGAGCTGCTCTCGGATTTTCAAGTGACGGTTCCGGAGCTCGGCACGATCCGCGCGGCGCAGCCGCCCATCGTCATCATCACCTCGAACCGCACACGCGAGATTCATGACGCACTCAAACGCCGCTGCCTGTATCACTGGCTGGGCTATCCCACGGCCGAGCGGGAACTGCAGATTCTGGCGCAGCGTGCACCCGGCGTGAACGAATCGCTGGCGCTGCAGGTGGTGGCCTACGTGCAGAATCTGCGCCGCCGTAAATTGTTCAAACCGCCGGGCGTGGCCGAGACTCTGGACTGGGCGCATTCGCTGGTCGCACTGGGGCAGCATGCGTTGAGTGCAACACTGCTCGACGAGACGCTCGGCGTGCTGCTGAAGTACGAAGAAGACATTGCCGTGGCGCGTACCGGCATCGATGAGGATCTGAACGCGTTGACTCTGCGCAAGCCCTCGATGTCGCGTTAGCGCGGAGCTGGTGATGTCACGCGCCTCTGCCGGCCTCACCCAACTGACGCGCAGCTTGCGTGCCGGTGGCGTGAAGATCGGCAGCGGTTCGATGCTGGATGCCAATGCCGCGCTGGCCGCCGTCGGGCTGGCTTCGCGTGACGATGTGCGTTCCGCTTTGAGCGCCACATTGATCCACGATCCGGCAGATCTGGCCTTGTTCGATCTGCTCTTCGATGCGCTGTTTGCGTCGCAGTCCTGGTCGCTGCCGGGCACTGAACCGGTGACTCCGAAGTCGCGGGGGCTGGAAGCGGCGCCTGCCGCGCGCCGCCTGGCGGAAAGCCTCGCCAGCCGCAGCCGCGTGGAAACACCGCGGGGCGCCGATCGTGAAGAGCGCATCGCCACCGGCACCGATTCGCGCCTGGAGCGTCTTGCGGCCAAGGACTTCGAGCAGATGTCGGCGGCGGAACTGGCTGCGGCGCGGCGTTTGATCGCGGCGGCGCCTGCGCGCTCCGCTCAGCGACGCTCGCGCCGCTGGCAGATTGGCGTGGGTCGCAGCCTCGACTTGCAGCGTATGCTGCGCCGCCGGCAGCCCGACGTGCCGCTGTTTCGCGTACCGCAGTTGCGACTGCGCGACTGGGTGTTGCTGATCGACGTTTCCGGTTCTATGGCAGTGTACTCGCGCATGTTCCTGCATTTTGCACACGCGTTGAGCCGGCGCGGCGGGCGTATCGAGACCTTCGTGTTCGCCACGCGGCTGACGCGCATCACGCGTGAATTGCGCGAACTGGATCCGGATACGGCCCTGCGCGCCGCGTCGCGCCAGGTGCCGGATTGGGACGGCGGCACGCGCTTGGGAGACAGTCTGGCCGAGTTCAACCGCTCATGGGCGCGACGGGTGCTGGCGCGGGGCGCGCAGGTGTTGTTGCTGAGCGACGGGCTGGAGCGCGAGGGCATCGAGGTGCTGGACGCTGAATTAGCGCGACTGGTCCGCTCCTGCCACGAGTTGGTGTGGATCAATCCCTTGCTGCGCCATGCGGCCTACGCGCCGCTGGCCGCCGGCGCAGCGGTGTTGGCTCGGCATGTGCATCGCAGCGCCCCGGCGCACACGGTGGAGTCGGTTTTGGATCTGATCCGACTGCTTGACTAGCCCGTTATGCAGGGTCGAACTCATAGTCCAGCGCGCGCACCTGGGCATCCTTGCCGATCTCCGTGGCGACCGCAACGTGGTACGGATGGACGGCATAGTCAGCCAATGCTTGTCTGTCACGCAGGGTGACCACCAAGCCATGGGTGAAGCCTTCCGCGCGCTGTGTGAAATTGCTGCCCAGGTTCAGGGCCAGAATGCCGGGCACCTGCGCAGCCAGGGTCTGCAGAGCCTGCAGATGAGCGGCGATGCGCTCGGCCGGGACGCCTTCGTTGAATTTGAACCAGACCAGATGATTGACGGCCATTGATGTTCCAGACGCGACATGCAATTTTAAGAAAGACTGCCTTGCTCTGATTCAAACATACACAACAAGAGTCGAAAAGCCCATGTCCAACCATCCGCTGCTGAACAGTCCCCACAAACTCAAGCTCGCCGTGTTCGGTCTCAACGTCAGCGGCGGCTGCTCAATGACCGATTCACCCGAGGTGCTGCAGGTCACCTGGGACGAATCGGTGCGCGTCGCGCAATTGGCCGAGCGTGCCGGGATCGAGGCCATCATCCCTGTTGCCCGCTGGAAGGGCATGGGTGGCAGCGTGAATTTCAATCACCGCAATTTTGAGACCTTCACCTGGGCGGCCGGTCTGTCCGCCGTCACCAGCCAGATCAGCGTGTTCGCCACCTTTCATGTGCCCACCGTGCATCCGATCCGCGCGGCCAAGGAAGTTGCCACCATCGATCACATCTCCAGGGGACGCTTCGGTCTGAACATCGTCGCGGGCTGGAATTCCAAGGAGATCGGCATGTTCGGGGTTCCCCAGAAGGAACACGACGTCCGCTACGATGTCGCCGACGATTGGATCACGCTGTGCAAGCGTCTGTGGACCACCACCGGCGAGTTCGATCACGATGGACCGTATTTCCCCTCACCCGGCGCCTATTCCGAACCCAAACCCATCCAGCGCCCGCATCCGCCGCTGATGAGCGCGGGCAACAGCGCGCGCGGCCAGTTGTTCGCGGCACAACACGCCGACGTGAATTTCGTCGTTGCCAAGGACATCGCCTCGGCCGGCGAGATCGCCGCCAATGGCAAGCGCATTGCGTTCGAGAAATTCGGCCGACGCATGCAGGTTTTCGGGCAGGCCTACGTGGTTTGCCGTGACACCGAGCGCGAAGCGCGCGAGTTCGTCAACCAGTACGTGAACCTCAAGGGCGACTGGGTCGGCGTGCGCAACCTGCTGGATGTGCTGGTCCCCAATTCCAAGAGCGCACTGGGGGACGGGTGGGAGGCCATGGCCTCGAATCTCATCGCCGGCTACGGGGCCATTCCACTGGTGGGCACCGCCGAGCAGATCGTCGAGGGCATGCTGGCATTTTCGCGCGCCGGGTTGGACGGCATCACGCTGAGCTGGGTGAACTATCCCGACGGCCTTGCGCAGTTCGAACACAAAATCCTGCCGCTGATGCGTCAGGCCGGGTTGCGAGAATAAGACAGCCGCGGCGCTTGCCTATTTAAATCGATTTCGATATATCATCGGAAGGTGAGATATGTCGGCGCAAAGCACGCCGTCCATTTGTGCAAAACGGGAGGGGGCAGTGGCTAAAACATCTTCATCGATGATTGCAGTTTCGTTGATTTTGGGCATTGGGGGCGGCCTGACATCGATTTCCGCGGGTGCGGCGGATCTCAAGGCCGGCGATTCCAAGCAAGCCGAAGTCGTCGGTTTGGACGAAATCATCGTGCAAGCTCAAAAACGGTCGGAAAATCTTCAGTCCGTGCCGTTGGCGGTGAGCGCTGTGAATGCAGAGATCATCGAGCGATTTCATTCCCGTGATCTTCTGGATCTGGGCAGCATTGCGCCCAACATGATCGTGGATCCCATTCTCGGCAACGCAACTGCCGCAGTCTCGATCCGCGGCATGCAGTTAAATGATGTCGAAAAGTCATTCGACCCCGCGGTGGCCGTCTATTCCGACGGCGTTTACCTGGCCAGTACGACTGGCGCTTTGCTCAACGTTTTCGACGCCGAAGCGGTTGAAGTGCTGCGCGGACCGCAAGGCACGCTGTTCGGGCGCAACACGATCGGTGGGCTGGTCAACGTAAGACGCGCCAAGCCATCTGGCGAGTGGGGCGGCAAGGTAATGTTGACCGCCGGGAGCTTCGGTGAATTCGATTTCAAAGGCGCGTTGAATCTTCCCTCCTTCGCCGATGGCAAGTTCAAAGCGAAGCTGAGCGGAGTACGTTTGAAGGGCGGCGGATATTTTCATAACGTGACCCGCGATCGCCGTGAAGGCGACAACGATTTCAAGATGGGCAGCATTTCATTGCTGTACACCCCGAACGATGTGGCGGAGTTTGAGCTCACCTACGATCGTATCGACGATAATACGCCGACGCGGCCCGTTACATCGATAACCGGGCCTGGAGAGCTGTTTTGCACGGCGGCGGTGGGCAATCTGGGTTGCGGACAACCGACCAGCGATGCATCGTTTCACCGGCGTCCCACCACGTCAATGGACCAACCGGCGTTCCTGAAGACCGATGCATTGACATTGCACGGTTCCTACGAAGTGGCGCCGGGCCATCAGTTGCTGACCATCATCGGCTGGCGCAAGACCAAGGAAGATGCGATTCAAGAGTTCGACGGCGTGGCTGCGACCTTGTTCAGTACCGAGCGTCCGCAGAAATCGCGGCAGTTCAGTGCTGAGTTGCGTTATCAAGGCAGCTATGACACCTCGAAGCTGGTCGCAGGCGTGTACTTCTGGGACAGTAATTTCAATAATCGTCAGCGTACCTATTTTTTCGGCGGTGAGGTCCCCGGTGTTGACCACGATCAAACCTCGAAGGATTACGCGGCGTTTGGCCAATGGGATTGGGACTTCAGCAGCGATTGGACGCTGTCCCTCGGCGGCCGGTACACCAAGGAGAAAAAGCACGCATGCGGCGGCACCGGCATCGGGCCGATTGCGGGACGACCAATATTGACCGCGTTCGGCGATTGCGATGCGGGAGTTCGCGCCGCCGTGGATGCCAACGGCGCACCCATCTATGCCTCCGGGTTCACGAACATTGCCGGCCAATTCGTACCGGTGAGCGGCAGCGAGTCCTGGTCTCGATTCACGCCTCGCGTCGCCGTGACTTACAAGTACGACCACGGCATCGTCTATGCGCAATACTCCGAAGGCTTCCGCTCCGGCGGTTTCAACGGCCGGGCTACCAGCGCAAGTTCGTTGGGTCCCTACCAGCCTGAAAAAGTGAAGAGCTTCGAACTGGGCCTGAAGGGCAACTGGTACGACAATCGTCTGCAGGCGAACTTTGCGGCTTTCACCACCGACTATCAGGACAAGCAGGAAGATGTGGTGTTCGCCGATCCGGTGTCGGTCACGGTCACGGTCGTGCAAAACGCGGCAAAGGCCAAAATCAACGGCTTTGAGGCTGAACTCAAGGCAGTCCCAGTCGAAGGTTTGACGCTTGGTCTCAACCTCGGTTGGCTTGATGCAAAATACAAAGATTATCTGGATCAGGGCGCCAATCTTGCCGGAGCCGCGCCCGCGCTCGTGACCGTTGATAAGAGCAGCTTCAAGTTGCGCCGTGCGCCCAAGTTGACGGCCGATTTGAACGCGAATTATCGCTTTCCTGTGGGCAATGGTCATGTCGCGTTCAGTGCCGACTACAATTGGAAGGACGACTATTACATCATCGCCAACACCGTGACCTATGCGAACCCGAATCCTGGTTTTATCAAGAGCCATGGGGTGCTCAACGCTTCTATCGACTATGAACTGGAGCGTATGAAGATCTCGGTGTTTGGCAAGAACATCACCAATACCGATTACTTCCAGCATGTCTTGGACGTCGGAACCAGTTTCGGCGCCACACCGACCGATTCCACGCCGGTTGCCCAGCCTGGCCTGTGGACCTTCGGGACAATCAACGCGCCAGCAACCTACGGTGTCGAATTGCAGCTCAAGTTCTGACATGAGTGCTGCGGTACTCTTCCAGCACTGCAACGTCATCGACGGCACGGGCACCCCCGCCCGTGCCGTCGACGTGCTGGTGGAAGGGGATAAGATCACCGCGCTGGGCGAGGAAGCGGCCGCGCGCGCCGCGACGCTGAGTTCGACCCGACGCATCAGTGAGCCGGGTGCGACGCTCATGCCCGGGCTCATCGACGCGCATTGCCACGTCACCTTCGACGCGCCGCGCTCCAACGACGAATTGTTTTTTCATCGCCGCCCGGGCTTGTCTGCCATCATCGCCGCGGCCGATGTGCGCAAGATTCTGTGTGCCGGCGTCACCGGGTTCTTCGACGCAGATTCCATTTTCGAGATCGGCGCGGATCTGCGCGATGCCATCGAGGCCGGTGTGGTCGAAGGACCGCGAATGACCACCGGCGGTCACGCGCTGCTGACCTCGGTGGGCGGTACGGCGGGACGGTTGTTCCCGGACGAAGGCATTCGCGGCTATGCGGTCATCGTGCGTTCGCGTGACGAAATCGTCGCCGAGGTCCGCCGTCAGATCAAACACGGCGTGGACTGGATCAAAGTGCATGTCACGGGACTGATTCCGCGGCAGCGCTCGCGCGGCGAACTCACCGTCTGGTCCTTCGACGAATTGCGCACGGTGTGCGATGCGGCGCATGCGCTGGGCATTCCCGTGGTCGGGCATTGCCGCAATGCCAGCAGTACGCGGGATGCCGCGCGCGCGGGCTTCGACATGATTCTACATGCCACGCACATGGACGAGGAGGCCTTTGAGGCCGTGTGCGAACGCAAGGTGCCGGTCGTGCCGACCTTCGCATTCCAGGCGAATCTGGCCGATTATGGTGACGCGGTGCACGCGGACCCTGCGCTGCAGGAGATGTTTCGGCGCGAAATTGCCGACTCGGCGGTGATGCTGCAGCGGCTGCATGCAGCCGGCGTTCCCCTGCTGTGCGGCACAGAGAGCGGATTTTCGCTTACGCCGCTCGGACAGTGGCATTACCGCGAACTCGAAGTGTTCGTACGCGATCTGGGTTTCACGCCGCTGCAGGCCATCCGCGCCGCGACGTTCGATGCGGCTCGTGCGCTGCGCATGGAGGGCCAGGTGGGAAAGATAGCCGTGGGTCAGCTCGCCGACATCATTATCGTGCAAGGCGATCCTTCCAAGGACGTCACGGTTCTTGGCGACCCGGCCAACATGAAGCACGTCATGGCCGACGGCCGATTCGTCGACCTGCAGCGTCCTGAGCGCGCGCGCCGTTCGATTCCCGGCTGGCGCGTCAGTCTGTATTCCAGCGAAATATTGACGCGTGAGCTGGCACTGCGCGACCGGACGCACTGAGCGTGGCAACGATCAACGTCACCGGATTTCGCGAGGCGCAGCAGACATTGTCCCTGCCGGATTTGAAGCAGGCCCTGTATGACGAAGGCGCCGCGTTGATGGACCAGGTGCTGGTGACGTTGCACGGCGAGGAGCATCGCCGCCGCCGCCTGCTGGAAATGAAGATCTTCAGGAAAGATTTCTTCGCCTATTACGAAAGCCAGGTGTTTCCGCAGGTCATCCGCGAAACGCTGCTGCCGTTCGTCACCGCGGTCAGCGCGGATCTGGTGGACGTGGCCTATCAGTGCATGGTCGGTCTGACGGCCGATTTCGCCGGCATCGACCGGCCGCTGCGCACCGAATCCGAAACGGCCGACCTGGTGCGATTGCTGCGTGTCTTCGGCAATGCCGCCACCGTGGGCCAGTTCAAAGGCTCGCGCGAGGAGTTCGCCGCGCTCAAAGCCTCGATTGCGCAGGGCATGCAAGATTTCGAAGCGCGCTATTTCAACCCGTCCGTGGCGCGCCGCGAGGCGCTGATCGCGCAATACCGCCAGGGCCTGGTGGCCGAGGACAACCTGCCGCGCGACATCCTGACCCTGCTGGTGCGCAATGAGGATCAGCTGGATCTGCCGCGCGATATGATCCTGCGCGAAACGGCCTTTTATTTCCTCGCCGGCGCGCACACCTCCGTGCATTCGATCTCGCATGTCATGCATGAATTGTTCGCACTCTGTGAACGCAACCCGTCAGTTCGACGGCGCCTGCTGGCCGAGCCGCTGTACCTGCAGCGCTGCGTGCACGAAAGTTTCCGGCTCCATCCTGCCAGTCCCGTGTCCAAGCGACGGCCGCTGTGCCCGGTGGCGCTGCCACAGGGTGAGCCGGCTACCGAAGTCGATACGGTCATCGTGGATTTGTTCCGCGCCAATCGCCAGACGGATTTTTTCGGCGAGGACGCGACGGCGTTCAATCCGGATCGCGCCAAGACACCGCCGCACATGCCCTACGGTCTGACTTTCGGCGTCGGAGTCCACAGCTGCCTGGGCAAGAATCTGGCCGCCGGCGACATTCCCAAGGCCAACACCGACCCTGCGCATCACCAATACGGCACGGTCACGCTGCTGGCGCGCGAACTGCTGGCGCATGGCGCGCAGCCGGATCCGAGTCAGGCGCCGCAGCAGGATCTGAGCACGGAACGCGAAACCTGGCTGCGCTATCCGATCCTGTTCGCGCCGCCGTGAAACAGTCCATCGTGACGGGTTTCGAGGAGGCGGGCGCCGCCTTGCGCAACCCGGATCTGGCGCAATCCATGTACGAGGCGGGCGCCGTCGTCATGGACAAGGTGCTGCTGACGTTGCACGGTGAGGAGCATCGTGCGCGACGATTGCTGGAGTTTCGCGTCTTTCGCAAGAATTTTTTCGCCTACTACGAGCGCGAAGTGTTCCCCGCCACGCTGCGTGCCACGCTGCAGCCGTACCTTGCCGCGGGACGCGCCAATCTGATCGAGTTCGGCTATCGCGTCACCATGAATCTGACCGCCGATTTTGCCGGCATCGACCGACCCGCCGGCACGGTGGAGGAAACCGAATCGCTGTTCCGGCTGGTCAAGACGTTCAGTGAAGGTGCCACGCTGGTGCATTCGACGCGCGATCCTGCCGAAGTTGAGGCAGAGGTGCGGCTGGCGCTGGTCGCGTTGCAGGAAAAGTTTCTCAGTCCATCAGTCGCACGCCGTCAGGCTATGCTGGCGCAGCTCGCGCGCGGCGAGATCGGCGAGGACGATCTGCCGCGCGATGTGCTCACGGTGCTGCTGCGCAATGAGGACAAGGTCGATCTGCCGCCGGACGTACTGCTGCGCGAGATGGCGTTTTATCTGCAGGCCGGATCGCACAGCACGTCCAACTCCATGGCGCACGCCATGCATGAGATCTTTACCTGGTGCGCGGCGCGCCCGGAAGGTTGGCAGCGGGTGCGCAAGGACCGGCTGTTCGTGCAGCGCTGCGTGCATGAAAGCCTGCGTTTGCATCCGGCGAGCCCGGTTGCCTGGCGCCGGCCCACCTGCCCGGTGACATTGAAGTCCGGCGACCGCCTCGGCAGCCAGGACCGTGTGGTCATCGATCTGGCGGCGGCGAACCGCGATCAACGCATCTTCGGCGCCGATGCCGATGAATTTAAACCCGGCCGTCCCGTGCCGCCCGGGCAGTTTCCGTTCGGCCTGACCTTTGGCACCGGCGTTCACTCCTGCCTGGGCCGCGAGCTGGATGGTGGGGTCATTCCTAAGGCCGACGTTGATCCGGCTGCGCATCAATACGGACTGGTGACGCTGCTGGTGGCCGAACTGCTGCAAGCCGGCGCGCAGCCGGACCCGAACGATCCGCCCGTTCCTGACCAGAATACGCAGCGACAGAATTGGGGCCGTTACCCGGTGGAGTTTCGAGCATGAAGTGCATGATGGTGACCGGCGCAGGCGCGGGGATCGGCGAGGCCATTGCCCGCGCGGCTGCCGCTGCGGGCTATCGTGTGGTGGTGCTGGATATCGATGCCGCGCGCGCCGCTGCCGTCGCCGGCGACTTGCCGGAGGGCATCGGCTGTGGTGTCGATGTCAGCGACGAAGTGGCTGTCGAGGCGGTGTTGCAGAAGCTGAAGGCGGTGCCGGACGTGCTGGTCAACAATGCCGGCATCGTACGCTTCGGTCCGCTGCTCGAGCAAAGCCTCGATGCCTTCAAAGCGGCGGTGAACGTCAACCTCATCGGCAGTTTTGTGACCGCGCGCGCCGTGGCGCGCGGTATGCTTGCGCGCGGCTCGGGCGTCATCATCAACATGTCCTCGATCAACGCGACCCATCCGGCGCCCGGTTCCGGCGCGTATCCGGCCACCAAGGCAGCCATCGTTTCACTGACCCAGCACATGGCGCTGGAGTGGGGGCCGGGCGGCGTGCGCGTCAATGCGATTGCGCCGGGCTTCATCGATGCCGGCATGTCGAGCCCGATCTATGCGAATCCGCGCGTACGCGAATTGCGCGGCGGTGCCGTGCCGCAGCGTCGCCTTGGAACGGCGCAGGACATCGCCAATGCGGTGCTGTTTCTGGCTTCCGAGCAAGGCTCCTACATCAACGGGCACGAACTAGTCGTCGACGGTGGCGTGGTGAACAGCGTGCTGGCTGGATTGCCGCGCGAATAGCGGGCCAACGCTCATGCAGCATGTGCTGATAGCCGGTGGTATCTATCACGAGTTCGAACGAAGTGCCGCGATTTTGGCGGAACGTTTCGCTGCGTTGAATCTGCGCACGCAGGTGTTTGCCGAGCCTGAGTCTGCCTTACGCGCGCTGGCCCGGTCCGGCAGCTGCCGGCTGCTGACGGTCAACGCCTTGCGCTTCAGCATGACGCAGCACGAAAAATACGCGCCGCTTCGCGACCAGTGGGCTTTCAACCTATCCAGCGCCGGACGCGAGACGCTCGCCAATTACGTCCGGCAGGGCGGATCGCTGCTCGGCCTGCATACGGCCAGCATTTGTTTCGACGGCTGGGCAGAGTGGGGCGCGATTCTCGGGGCGCAATGGGTGTGGGGCCAGTCCTTTCATCCGCCGCCAGGTCCGGTGCAGGTTGAGTCGGTCGGACGGAAAGATCCATTGACCCGCGGCACGCAGCCCTTTGAAGTGTTCGACGAGGTCTATCATCACTTGCAGGTGGATCCGCAGGCGCGGCCGATCTTGCGGGCGCGCACCGTTCCGGACGGGGAGTATCAGCCGGTGATGTGGACTCACCGGTTCGGCAAGGGCCGCGTCGTTTACGATGCGCTGGGCCACGGCGTCGAGTCGATCAATGAACCGACGCATCGCGAAATCATCGATCGTGCCGCTGCCTGGCTGCTGCAATCGGCTGACGCCGAAGGAGTGGGACATGCGTGAGATCGCGGGGCAGTCGGTGTTGATCACGGGCGGCGGCTCGGGACTGGGGGCCGGCACCGCCCGCTATTTCGCTGCGCGTGGTGCGCGCGTCACGATTTGTGGCCGGCGCCGCGACAAGCTGTCTGAGGTGGCCGGCAGCATCGGCGCGGCCTGTCAGTTCGTCGAAGGCGATATCACGCAAACCGCCGACCGCGATTCGATTCTCGCCGCCGCCCTTGCTCATGGCGGCGGGTTGCATGCGTTGATCAACAACGCCGGCAACATGTACCGCGGACCGATTGCGACGCTGACGCAGGACAAGTTGCTGGAGATTTTCAACTCCAATGTCATCGCCGCCATGATGCTCACGGGTCTTGCCGTGCCACATCTGGCCAAGACCCAGGGCGCGGTGATCTTCATCGGTTCGGTGCATACGCGCCGCGCTTTCCCCGGCGCATCGCCTTATGCCGCGACCAAAGGCGCTGTGGAAGTGTTGACCCGTGTGCTTGCCGCCGAATTGGGCGAGCAGCGCATCCGCGTGAATTGCGTGGTACCTGGCGCGGTGCTCACCGAAATCAATCAGCGGGCCGGTCTGTTCGATGACGACACGGCGCGCCGCCGGCTCGAAGGCATGTCGAGCCTGCATGCGCTGGGCCGCATCGGCACCGAGACCGAAATCGCCGAAGCCATTGGCTATTTATGCTGTGCGGAATGGACCACGGGCGCCGTCGTCGATGTCGATGGTGGGTTGGGACTGGGATTGACGGCGGGCTGACGACATGGACCTCGGACTCAACGATCGTGTGGTGCTGGTCACCGGCGCAAGCGCCGGGATCGGGCTGGCGGCCGCCGAATCCTTCCGCAAGGAAGGGGCGCGCGTGGCCATCTGTTCGCGCGACGAATCCAAGCTCTCACTTGCCTCGCGCCAACTCGACCCCACGGGCAGCGGTGCGGTGTTGGCGGTTCCCAGCGATCTGGCCCAACCGGCCGGTGCAGCCAAGCTGGTCGAGCATGTGTTGCGCGAGTGGGGCCGGGTCGATGTGCTGGTGAATAATGTCGGCGGACCGCCGCCTGGAAATTTCGCCGCCGCAGATGATGCCGCCTGGCAGCGCGCCGTCGAACTGACCCTGATGTCGGCGGTGCGGGTCACGCGCGAGGTGCTGCCGGGCATGCAGCAGCGGCGCTGGGGGCGCATCGTCAATGTCTCCTCCTATTCCGTCAAACAGCCGATCGAGGGCCTGTTGCTGTCGAACAGCATTCGTCTGGCGGTGCTGGGCTGGGCCAAGACGCTCGCCAACGAAGTGGCGGTGGACAACGTGCTCGTCAACACGGTGTGCCCAGGATGGACGCGCACGCAGCGCGTGCGGGACATTGTCGAAGACCGTGCCCGCAAGGCGGCGACCGACAGCAGTGTCGTCGAGGCGGGCATTGCGCGCGGCATTCCCTTGCAACGCTTGGCCGAAGCGCACGAAATCGCCGACGTCATCGTGTTTCTTGCCTCGGCGCGCGCCAGTTACGTCACCGGCACCGCGTTGCAGGTGGACGGCGGCATGGTGCAGGGCTATCTGTGATGACCCCCACGGATACGGTCCGGGCTTTCATCGACGCGTGGAATGCCAACGACATCGATCGCGTCGTCGCCGCTTTGCATGCGGATATCCACTATCACAACCTACCGCTGGAACCCATTCAGGGCCGCGACGCGGTGCGCGCCTATTTGAAGGCCCAGGCGAATTTCGACTGGGTCGATTGGAAATTGCTGGCGATTGCCGCCAGCGGTGGCACCGTGTTGACCGAGCGGATCGACGAATTCGGCGTCGGAGGCGCGCACGTCAAACTGCCCATCATGGGCGCGTTCGAAGTACTCGACGGGTTGATCATTGCGTGGCGCGACTACTTCGATCTGGCCATGTATCGTCAACAGCGCGATGGACGTCAGCGCGACGGCCGCTGAGGAATTTTGCGTATGTCGATTCAACAAGCCCGGACCATCGACATTCACGCGCACCTGGTGCTCGAGGAAACCTTTGGCGCCGCCGGCGAACACGGTCCGGAGTTGACCACGGCCGAGGATGGCCGGCCGCTGTTCAGGGTCGGTGGCTACCGCTTGCATGGGGTGCGTTATCGCAACAGTCCCTTCATGGATCTGGATTTGCGCATCGCCGCCATGGACAAGGCCGGCATCGACTTTCAGGTCGTGTCGCCCAATCCGCTGACGTATTTTCATTTTGTCGATACGGCATCGGCCACCGCCTTTTGCCGCCGGCAAAACGATGTCATGGCCAAGCGCATCGCGCCCTACCGCAATCGCCTGGCGGGTTTTGCCGCATTGCCCATGCAGGACCCGGCGGCATCAGCCGACGAACTCAAGCGCGCCGTCGAGGAGCTGGGATTGTGGGCGCCCTATGTCGGCACGGAGTTTGGCATCCGGCTGGATTCACCCAGCATGGATCCCCTGTATCGGCGCTGTGTGGAGTTGAACGTGCCGCTGTTTTTTCACCCTGCACCGGCCGGCATCGATGGGCCCGCAGCCTTTCCGCCGGTGAACTATTTCGATCTGGATCTGCTGATCGGCTTCGCCACTCAGGAAACGATTGCGGTGGCAACGCTGATCTTCGGCGGGGTATTGGATCGACACCCACAGCTGGATATCTGCGTCAGTCATGGCGGCGGCGCTGTCGGCTTTCTGACGGGGCGATTATCGCAGGCGGCGCGCAAGCGTCCCTGGTCGCCCGATGCACTGCGCAGCGAGGATGCCTTCGAATCGCGTTTGAAGCGGCTGTGGTTCGACAACCACGTGCATGATGCCCGCTCATTGGCGTTGCTCGCGGGCATCGTGGGTGAGGACAGGCTGGTGTTGGGCACCAATTTTGCCGGTTGGGATCAGCCGGAGGACCTGCGCAGCGATGCGGCGCCGGCCTATTTGGCCCACAATGCGCGGCGTCTACTGCGCAAATGAAATAGACGGAGAAGGATGATGCGCGAGTTGAATGGCATGTCGGTGTTGGTGACCGGCGGCGGATCGGGGATCGGCGCCGGCATCGCGCGGTATCTGGCCGGGCGCGGAGCGCGCGTCACCATCAGCGGCCGGCGTCAGGATAAAGTCGACGCGGTGGCCACCGCCATCGGTCCGGCGTGCCGCGGGGTTGCGGGCGATGTGACCATCGAGGCGGATCGGCAGAGCATGCTCAGCGCCGCGCTGGAGCATGGCGGCAAGCTCGATGCGCTGGTGAACAATGCCGCCAATATGTACCGCCAGGCGGTGGGTGAGTACACCGAGTCACTGCTCAAAGAGGCCTTCGACACCAACGTCATATCGGCGATGATGCTCTCCAGCAGCGCCGTGCCTCATTTGGAAAAGACGCAGGGCGCAATCGTATTCATGGGCTCCACGCACACGCGCCGCGCATTCCCCGGCGCATCCCCGTATGCCACGACCAAAGCGGCCGTGGAAGGGTTGACCCGTGTCATGGCGGCCGAACTGGGTCGCAAGCTGATCCGCGTCGGTTGTATTCTGCCGGGCGCGGTCAGCACTGAACTGAACCTGCGCGCCGGACTGTTCAACGCCTCGCAAGCCGCCGACCGTTATGCGGCGGTGGCGCCGCTACATGCGCTGGGGCGTATCGGCACCGAGACCGAGATCGCCGAGGCGGTGGAATATCTGATCCGCGCCGAATGGGTCACGGGGGTTGCGCTGGAAGTCGATGGCGGCATCGCGCTGGGCGTATCGCAATTTTGAGTGTTGGCACACGAGGAAGGTCCATGAGAATTTATCGAGCACTGTTGTGGATGTCGCTGGGCATTGCCGGCCATTTTTCATACGCCGCCGAGCCTGCGGCTGCGACCCTTGCCAATCCCGAAACCCTGCCCGGCGCGTCGATCTTCAAAGAGCGCTGCGCGCATTGCCATCTGGGTCAGGTACCCAAGGCGCCGAGCAAGACTTTCCTGCAGATGATGCCGGCAGATGCCATCGCCGCCGCCCTGATCAGCGGCATCATGCAGGGGCAATCGGCCGGTTTGACTGACGCGCAGAAGCACGATGTGGCGCATTACCTGTCGGGCGAGACCGTTGAGCAGGCCGCGATGGCCAAGGATCCGCCGCGCTGCAAGCCCGCCCGGAGCCCATCGAACGCAGCCGCTGCGCCGGCGCTGACGGGGTGGGGCTTCGATGCGCGTAACTCGCATAGCATTCCTGCGGACGTTGCCGGCCTGGCAGTGTCCGACATTCCGAAGCTCAAACTCAAATGGGCACTGAACTACCACGGGGCCATCCGCGCCCGGTCGCAGCCGACCTTTGCGCAGGGCTCATTGTTCGTGGGCAGTCAGAACGGCACGGTCTACGCGCTGGACCCGAAGAGCGGTTGCATGCATTGGAGTTTCCGCGCCGGCGCTGAAGTGCGCACACCCGTGGTTGTGGCCAACGATGGCGGCGCGCAGGCTGGCGCTCATCTGACGGCATTCTTCGGCGATATCGTGGGCCGTGTCTATGCGGTCGATGCATCGACCGGCGTGCTGAAATGGAAGCAGCGTTTGGACGACCATCCCAGCGCAACCATCACCGGCGCGCCGCTGTATCACGCCGGCCGCCTCTATGTGCCGCTGTCCTCTCTGGAGGAAGCCGGTGTAGATCCGACCTACCCCTGTTGCAGCTTCCGCGGTTCGCTGCAGGCGCTGGATTCGAAGACGGGTGCGACGATCTGGAAAACGTATACGGTCGACAAACCCGCCGTGGTCACCGGCAAGACCAAATCCGGTACCGAAACCCGCGGGCCCTCCGGCGCACCGATCTGGAATTCACCGACGCTGGATACCGCGCGTGGGTTGCTGTACGTAGGCACGGGCAACAACTATTCCTCTCCCGGCACGCCGCTGAGCGACTCGGTGGTTGCCTTCGATAGGGCCACTGGCGCGGTGCGCTGGCATTGGCAGTCCTTCGCCGATGACACCTGGAACATCGCCTGCATGGTCGGTATCGAAGGCTGTCCGGAGAAAGTCGGCCCGGACTTCGACATCGGTGCCGGCACGCTGCTCATGAAAAACTCCGCTGGCGGCGATCTGATCCTGGTCGGCCGCAAGGACGGCACTGTGTTCGCGCTGGATGCCGACAAGCATGATCGCGCGTTGTGGCAGGCGAAGCTGGGCCGGGGCAGCATTCAAGGCGGCGTGCAATTCGCCCTCGCCGCCGATGCGCAACGCGTGTACGTGCCGATTTCGGACATGGCGGATGCCCACGATGGCCGTGTGTACAGCGAGCCAGCACGCCCCGGCTTGTATGCGCTAAGTCCGACCGATGGCGCGCTGCTGTGGTCCGCGCGCGCCGACAATGTATGTGCCGGCCGCGAGTTCTGCGATTCGGGCATTCTTGCGGCGGTCACCACCATTTCCGGCGCCGTTTTCGCCGGCCACATGGACGGCCGGGTCCGTGCGTATGACAGCCGCAATGGCAAGGTATTGTGGAGCTATGACACCTTGCCCGAGATCACCACGGTGTCAGGCGCCAAAGGCCATGGCGGCTCCATCGGTGGCGGCGGACCGGTGGTGTATCGGGGCATGGTGTATGTGAATTCCGGCTACGGTCTGTACGGTCACATGCCGGGCAATCTGCTGCTGGCATTTTCCGTCGACGGGAAATGATGCGCGCAGGAGCGGCGAAGGCCAGCTCCATCAGTCTGCCGCGACGGTGCGATCGCGCGCCCATTGCCGCAGCGACTCCACCTGCTCGGCCATGACCACGGACAGCGGTCGGGTGGCGGCCATTTCCACATCGATGAGTTCGGCCGTGACGGATTCGCGCCGAGCCAAGGCGCCGTATTGCGCTGCCACGATCGCCTGCTCGATCTCCGCGCCGGTGAAGCCATCACTGTGTTGCATCAACGATGGCAACTCCTCACTCGTCAGGACGATGCCGCGCTTGCGCGCGTGGATCAGCAGGATTTCTGCGCGCGCGGAAGGTGTGGGCAGATCGACGAAGAAGATTTCATCGAAGCGTCCCTTGCGTACCAGTTCGGGCGGCAACGAGGTGATGTCATTCGCGGTCGCCACGACGAAAATGCGCTCGCGCTGTTCGGCAATCCAGGTCAGGAACCCGCCCAGCACCCGCCGCGAGGTGCCGTTGTCGCCATCGCCGGAGGCCAGCGCCTTTTCGATCTCATCGATCCACACCACGCACGGCGCGAGCGCGTCCGCTGCCTGCAGTGATTCGCGCAGGTTTCGCTCCGATTCCCCATGCCATTTGCTGTACAGCGCGCTGACGTCCAGGCGGAGCAGCGGCAGTCCGAATACACCGGCCGCCGCTTTCGCCGCCAGGCTTTTGCCGCAGCCTTGCACGCCCAGCAGCAGAATGCCCTTGGGCGGGTCGAGTCCGCCGCTGCTGCCGTCATACGCGCTGCGCCGCATGGTCAGCCATTGACGCAGCCGCTTCATGCCGCCGAGGTCGGTGAATTTCGCGGCATCCGGTTCATAGCTGAGAATGCCGCTTCGATTGAGCAGACGGTGCTTGGCCGCGAACACGCCTGGAAGGTCGGAGCTGGTCAAAGCACCGTCATTGAACACGGCTTGGCGCGCCAGGCGTTCGCAATCTACAGCGGACACCCCACGCAGATTTTCGATCAAGGCTTCCATCGCTGCCGGATCCACCTGCGCGGGGCGTCCCGGGCGTACGGCTGACCATTCATCGATGACGGTCTGCACCACCGCGCGCCGGTCGGCGGCCGAGGGCAGGGCGATTGTAAGCTCGGCGCTCAGATGCTGCAGCTCCGCCGGCAGCGTGATCGCATGCGACACCAGCACCAGAGTGCGCGCCAGTTGGCCGTAGGCCAGCACGATGTCCTTGAGAAGGCGTACGGCAACCGGATTGTCGAGGTAGGGATGAAAATCCAGCAGCACATAAATGCCGGGGACGTTCGTGACCTTGATGTGCTTGAGCAAGTCCTGCGGATCGCATAGGTGCTTTTGCGATCCACCGAGGTCCATGTCCCTGCGGGCGAGGCCGGCCGTGACGCTCCATTGGAAGACGCCCCAGCCGCGAGGACGGTGCACCCGCAGACTGGCTGCCTGCACCAGTTCCAGCACGCGCTGCTCGTCCTTGCTTTGAATGACGATGAGTGCGACGCGCGACGCCAGCAATGCCTCGAGTTCGGCCTGAGGTGATTGACTCACGTCTGCGGCAGCTGTCCCGTGAGCAGAATCACGAACACCAGGATGATGCCCAGCACGAATCCGGAGATGACCTGACCCAGCAGCCACGTGCCGGCGGCGCCGCCGGTCCGCAGCCGGTGAACCTCGCTCAGACCCATGATTTGCAGGACGATGCTCCACAAACCCAGCAGCGCAAAGCCGCCGATCTGGATGGCATTGAGGAAGGTTTCGAAGGTTTCGGTTTCCGCCCCCGGCGTTTCGATGAACGCGTGATTGCCGAGCAGTAACGCGGCGAGGCACCAGATGGCCAATGAACCGACCATGGGTACGCTGCCATAGCTGAGTACATGGAGGACCTGCGCCCGGGTGGCCTGACCACCGGCCCGACGCCCCATCCAGGTGTAGATCCAGGCCTGGATCCAGATGATGGCGATGCCGATGAGCATGCCTTGGGAGGCGGCGCGGACGAATATTTCCGCCACGCCGGTCTTGGACCCCAAGTTGCCGGCGCGCCCCAGTGCCAGCACGACCACCATGCCTTGGACGCCGCTGAGCAGGTAGTCGAGAATTCCGATGGGTTTGTCCGCCAGCTCCCGGAATACTTTTCGGGGGCGGATCCAGACTTCTTGAAGCGCATTCATCTGACGCAGGTTACGCAATTGAATTGAACGCTGCCACCTTGCGGCGCATGGGGAGTAGTGACAGCCGCAGAATTCAGGACTAATCTCAACACAAGCGTTCGGCACTTCAAGAGGTGACAACAGATGGCGAAGAAGACTCGATCCAAGGCCGGCTCAAAAGCCAAGAAATCCAAGGCCAAGAAGCCGAAGCGTGCGCAAGCAAAGGCGGCGCCGCGCAAGAAGAAAAAGACTGCGGCCAAGAAAGCTGCCAAGCGCGTGAAGAAGCCAGCTGCGAAAAAAGCCGCGCCGAAGAAAAAGGCTGCCGCGAAGAAAAAAGCCGCCGCGCCCAAGAAAGTTGCCAGGAAGGCGGCTCCTAAAAAGGCCGCTCCCAAGAAGGCTGCTCCTAAGAAAGCAATGGCGAAGAAGCCTGCGGTGTCGGCGGCGTTCGCGCCACCCCGCAAGCCGGCAAAGCCTGCGTCTGTTGCCGCGCCGTCAATTCTGGATCCAGCACCCGTGACGCGGACGCCTGCGCCGGCGGCAACACCGGATTCCAATGGCAGCGGCCCCAGCACCAGCCAGACGCCGCTGTTCTAGGATCTTGTCCTGACCGGCTCGTAGCGGCTTTGCGGTCGCTGCGAGCCGGTTTGAGTCCTAGGCCTTGATCAAGCCGGACAACGGCTTGATGGTCCCGCTGTCGGGAAAGACCGTCCGCTCCAATCGCCCCCGATCGATAGCCAGATGATCGGCCAACACCGCTTTGTATACGCCGCGCAGATCCTGGGTGGGCATCAAGTCGCGTCCTTGATACAGATCCGCGGGCGCCAGCCCCGGCCATTGAGTCACGACCCTGCCGCCGGCGATTGCTCCGCCCACCAGGAAACAGCAGGTTGCCGTGCCGTGATCGGTGCCACGCGTGCCGTTCATGGCGGCGGTGCGACCGAATTCGGTCACCACCATCACCACCGTTCTTTGCCATAGAGGACCAAGGCCGCCGGCGAAGGCGCGCAACGATTGATCCAGGCCGGACAGGCGATTGGCCAACGTGCCTTGCGCGCCGCCCTGGTTGGCATGGGTATCCCAGCCCGACGCTTCGAGCACCGCGATTTCCGGGCCTCCGTCCGACGCCATGATGGCGGCGGCCATTTGCGCGGACTTTTGGATACGTGCGTTGACCTGACGTTTGGGATTGTCGGCGTTCGCGACGGGTGTCGTGCCCGCGTCTCTCATCGCCATCGAAGCGGGTGCGGGCGTTTCGATGTCCTGGCCGAGTTTCTCCGACTGCACGGCTTCGCTCAAACGCGCGGAGAACCAGTCGTCCTTGGAATATAGATCCGCAAGCCGCGCCATCAGGTCTTCGTCCATGTCCGGCGTGACCTGCGCGGATTTGGATAGCACTTCCTGATCGCCGCGCAGGATCAACGGCACGTTCTGGCTCAGGGCCAGCGCGCGATCCTTAGTTTTGGGGGCATTTCGAATCGGCATCGCGGCCAACGCGCGGTTCAACCAGCCATCGGCGCTGCCTTGTCGCGGGGTGAGGCCGCTTTCGAGGACAGCCTGGCCGTCGAAATGCGAACGGTCGCGATAGGGGGAGGCCACGGCGTGCAGGACGAGGAGTTCCTTTGCGCGGTAACGTTCATGCAGAAAGGCGAGCGCGGGATGCAAGCCGAAATGACCATCCAGGTCCAAGGCGCCGCCCGCGCCGGCGGGTGGAGGAATCGCCAGATCGCGATGCAGTCCGGCGTAGTGCGGGTCGGCGTAGGGCGGCACGGCGGCGAGGCCATCGAGTGCGCCGCGCAGGATGATGACCACGAAGCGCGCTTCGCTTCCATTGCTGGCGAACAGGACCTCGGGCAGTGCCGCGCTGGCGGCGATGGCGCCTGCGCCCACCAAGAAGCGGCGGCGGCTGGGGTCGCAACGGCGGGTGACTTGCCTCATCGGCGTTGGAACTCCGGGCTCATGATGAGGAGGGCCAGCGCCTGCGACCCGGAGGCTGCGCGCTGTAGGGCAATCAGAGTGTCCGGTCGGGCGAAGCTGCCGAGCGATTCACGGCAAATGGCAACCGGGTCGGTGCCTTTGTTGAAACGCTCGCCCACCCGCGCTGCCCACAGGACGCGATGCAGGAGGGCGTCCGACCCGTCCCAGCTTTGTGCGGTGTCGGGCCAACCGGCCGGTGAACCGGGCGTGTATTGCCGTTGACCGAGGAACTCGAAGCTGCGCAGCGCCTCTTGCGGTTCGCGCGGTTGAATGTCCAACGCGCGCAGCGTGGAGAACACCAGGTCCTGCGGTGTTTTGAATTTGTGTGCCTGCGGATCCCAGGCCAGGTCATCGCCGATCAACGCCTCGTATAGGGCAGGCAGATGACCATCGGAACGTTGATACGCACGGGTCATTCGATCCACCAATGACTGGGGCGGCTCATCTGCCACGAAATGCCGCGCCAATTTGTGCGCCAGAAACTGCGCGGTGGCGGAGTGTCCGGCGAGCATGCGCAGCACGGCCACTCCTTGCTCCTCCCCGTCCTGGCCAAAGCGTTGGCCGAGCACGGTTTGCGACCCAGGCTCATGAACATTGTCGCGAAAGTAGAAGCGGCCCGGCTCGCCGCCGCGCGCGCGACCGCGAGCACCGCCAATGGACCACCCGGTGAGCACCTTGGCGAAGGCGGTGACGTCAGCCTGGGAATAGCCGCCGTTCACACCCAGCGTGTGCAGTTCAAGGATTTCACGCGCCAGATTTTCGTTGATGCCCAGTTCGCGCGGAGTTTCCCGGCGACTCATGAAATGGGCCGCGCCTGAAGCAGGCCCCACCGACGCCTGATTGTCGAGAAAGGCGATCATCGCCGGATGCCGTTCCACCGCGAGCAGCAGATCGGCAAAACTTCCGTTGACATGGGGCCGTATAGCCTCGTTCTCCAACGTGCCGGCGATGCCGGTGACGATGCCTTTGTCCGCCGACACGGCAAAGTGATTGGACCAGAAATGCACCAGCCGTTCGGCAAAAGGTCGCGTGGTTTGAGCGGCGCTTTGCGTGCGTGCCAGCACCTGGGCGCGATAGTGCGGCAGGTAGGCATCCTTGAAAGCGTTGAGGAGATCTTTCTCGTCGCCACGTTGCTTGGCCTGCTTGCGCGCGTCTCGCGCGGCGAGAAAGTCCTTCAGGATTTCATTGGAAGGCGCCAGCGTGGCTGGCGCCGCGAGATTCACGGGTCCGGTGATTTGGGCGCGAAGCCAGGCGCGCGGATCGTGCGCCGCGTCGCGCAATTCGCCCGGCCGGGCGCCCAGGCCGAATCGTAAGACGGCAATTTCGGGAAGCATGCAGCGGATAACGGCGCAACCCGCTGCGCGTTGACAGCGCTGCGCAGCTACCGTTCGATGGTGAACACCAGATCCGTGCTGCGCTTCTCGCCGGCCTCGGTCTTGATGGTCCAGTGGTCGCCGAGCGTGTAGCGCAGTTTCACCGTGTTGATCGATTCCGACAGACTGATGCCGTAGCTCACGTATAGCCGCGGGTTGAGGAATTTGCCGAGCACGAGTGAGGTTTGATTCAGCGTGTCGGATTCCAGACCTACATCCTCCACGCCCATGCGCGCACCCAATTGCTGGGCGACGATGGCGCCGCCTTGTGCCAGTAACTCATTGCGGGCCTGACCCACCTGCTGCGTGCCGCCTTTTTGCAACGATTCGATCGTGCCGCCGGCCAGAAGCACCGAGACGATCTGCGATTGCGGCAGCGAGGGGTTGGAGAAAAAACTGATTTGCGGATTGCGCAATTTGCCGCGCACGTTGACGCCCGCCGTGACATCCGGAAAGACTTTCTGCGCACGCAAATCCACGGCCGGATCGCTCACCAGGCCGCCGCTAAAGATCAGGCGACCGCGCTCGATATCCAACAGCCGTCCATACGCGGCGTATTTGCCTTCCTCGACCTTCAACTCGCCCGAGCCGCGAGCGGTGCCGCTGGGATCGCTGCTGGCCGATACGCTCCCCGTGAGCCGTCCGGTCAGGCCGTAGGTGTCCACCATCACGTCCGATCCCAACACCAGTTTCACGTCCGTATAGATCATGAAGCGCTGATCGTCCGGGCCGTTCTGCTCGCCGACGATGATTTCATCGCCGGATGACAGGACGGCGCCGGTCAGATCCGCCGGCTTGATGCGCGCATAGGGAATGGTGACGGTGCCGCCGACGTCGATACGCTGGCCGTCGATCTTGAAATTCAAGTCGGGCGATGCGTCGGCGCGCAGCTCCGGAATGTTCACCATCGTCAGCTTTTCGCCGGTGAGATGAATCTCGCCCTTGGGTTTGCGATCGGTCCAGGCGAGCTCACCTGCGATGCTGGCCTTGCCCTCACCGATCGTAGTGCTGCCGGCCATCGCGATCTGCGTGCCGGCGATGTCGACGCGTGCGTTGATGGCGCGCATCAGCAGATTCACCTGATACACATCCAGTTCGCCCTTTTGCAGTTTCACGGCGCCATCCAGCCGCGGTGCGGCCAGCGTGCCGCTCACCGCAAGGTCGGCGTTCATCTCACCCTTGGCGCGATCGATCTGATCCACCATCAGGGCGATGAATCCGAGTTCGTCGGCCTGGGTGTGGATCTCGCCGCTGATCGGCGTGTCGAGCACGCTCTGTCCAGCGGTTCGCGTGCCGCTCAACTTGGCGTCGATAAAATTTAAGTCCGTCGCGGCCAGATGCAGCTTTGCATTGATGAGCGCCGGCGTGGCGATGATCTCGCCGTGGCCGCTTCCCAGACGCATGGTGTTCTCGCGGCCGCTGGGCAGCTTGTAGCGCAGATTGCCTTCGGCCAGATCCACCGACAGGTGTCCCACGGCGTCGTCCAACGACTTGCCATGCGCCTCGGTATCGAACGACAGGGCACCCATGTATTCGGGTTTGGTGGGCAGATTGGCGCCGAAGGCCCGCAGCGGAATGCCCGTGCCCGTGGCCAGCAGATTGAAAAGCCCGGCCCGCGCCCAGTCCCCCTGCGCGCACACCCGCTCGTCCGTGCCGAGCAGGCAAAGCTGTGAGAGCGCCGCGTGAGTGGTGGATACCTGCAAGGCGGCGGGCGATTGCAGCGCCACGTTGACGTCGTCGCCGTTGCGCAGCGTCAACGCATCGATGCTGCCAATCCAGCCCTTGGGATCGTAGGCGCCGCTCACGCGGGCGTGAATGTCGATCAATCCACCGCTTGCGTCGACGGTGACGCGATGCTCGGACGCACGTCCATCGAGCAGCGCATCGACCCGGCCGAGTGTGCGTTCGGCGATGGTCACTGAATCCGCCTTGAGGTCAAAGTGCGAGGCAAGCCGGTCGGACAGATCGATGTCGGCGCTGGCCTGCAGGTCCTTGGCGGCGAGCTGGCTGAAAATGAGTCCATGGCCGGTCGCCGTACCGATTAAGCGGGCAGTCGCCGGCGGGCCCGATATGCGGCCCTTCACGGACAGGGCTCCCTGGAACTGCGGCACGATTCGGCTCAGGTGCGGGGCTTCGAGTGACAGTCGAATATCGCGCGGATTGCCGAAGCTGCCATTGATGTCGGCATGCGCATCGGCGAGCCGCGCCTGCACATGGTCAAACAGCAGACTGTCACCGCGACGCTGAATACGGCCTTGAGCGAACGCGTTTTCGCCGCGCAGCAATCCGGCGATGCGGCCGACCTTCAAGTCGATATCGGCAGCCGGATTCAAGCCCTTGCCTTCCACCGTGGCGGTAAAGCTCAGACGGCCCGGCCACGCAGCGTCAATGACCGCGGGGTCGAGGTTGGTCCCGGTGGCTGCAAAACTCCACTCGCCGCGTCCGGTCCAGCCAACTCGCCCCGTGCCCTCGATGCGGCCTTTGAGCCAGGTTGCGGCCGCCTTGCTAACTTCCAGGTGATCGCTTGCCAGGAGGCCCAGCGCATCGACGCCGAATACCGGCAGGTCAGGCACGGTGACCGGGCCCTTCACCGAGAATTGATAGGGCAGATGCGGTCCGTTCAGGGAAAAGTCGGCCGTCTTGGACGCGACCACCGCTTTGCCTGCAATCGGCCAGCGGAAATCAGTGGTGCGGCCGCTGATCGCGATGTCCGGCCCACCGTCGATGAAGTTCATGACGGCGCGCGCGTTGACGCGCACCCCGCCGTCGGCCTCGATGTCGATCACATCGAGCTGTACGCGTCGGCTGGGGTAAGGACCGCGCGCGTTGATTCGCAGAGTGCCGGTGGGCAGGGTCGTCGGCCGCATCACGCCGCTCGTCTGCATGCCGGTGTGATCGCCACGGACATCGAGCACGATATCGGCGGCGGCGATTTTCGCGGCCGGGTTGAGGTTGGCGAAATCGATGAAGCGACTGGTGACCTTTGCTTCCCAATGCCAGTCGCGCGTCAATGCCAGCGCGCGCGCCACGATGGTCGCCTGGATGGGCTGGGTCTGCTCCGCCTTCACTTCCAGATCGTTCAGGTCGCCGGTCGCCCGCAGCTTGCCCTTCCATGGTGGTCGGTCGGCGAACACCAGGGTCCAATCCAAGTCACTGCCCAGGGTGATGGGGTCGGCGGCGCCCATGTCGAAATTGCCGGCGGCGGTGAAGAACCCGCCGTCGGCAAACAGCTTCGTCACCGACAGATGTTTAGGAGTGAGCAGCAAGCCGCTCGCGCGCAGGGCGTGGGCGTTGATTTGATAATGGTTCTGCAACACGACTTCGGCTTGGCCGAGATCGCCGCTGTGCACGACGATGCGCAAGAAGGAGGGTAGAAACTTCAACGGCGTGGTGCTGGGAGGATGTACTCGCGGCCGCAACTCGACGCGCGCCTTGCGCAACGATGCGCTCTCCACCAGTACGGTCTGCAACAGCAGCGCGCGCGGCTGAATGCTGAACTTGAGATCTTCCACCCGGATCGCCACCCGTTCGTGATCGATGCTGACATGCTCGATGCTCACGCCGCTCGCCAATGTGCCGTGTACGCTGGTGGTGCTGATCTGCACGATCTTTTTCAAGTGATCCAGTTGCCCGATCGCAAACCGCAGTCCGCCTTCGGTGTACACCACCCAGTAGATCGCGCCGACGGGGAGCGCCAGGAACAGCGTCAACACCACTGCAATGACCAGGAAGATCTTGCGCTTCATCTAGAACACCGGTTGGATGTTCAGGTGCAGGCGCGGCCCCAGGTCGGTGCGCGACAGGGCCTGCGCAATATCCACGCCAATGCTCACGGCGGGCAGCTTGAAGCGCACGCCCACGCCGGCTGAATATTCCAGGGGATCGGTGAAGGAATTCATGGCATTGCCGGCATCGAAGAAGGTTGCCACCGCGAAATTTCGCGGCAGATCGCGTTCGATTTCCACGCTGGCGACGAGAAGATCTCGGCCGCCCACCTTCTGGCCGTTTTTGTCCACCGGACTCAGGTCGTTGAGCGCGAATCCGCGCACGCTGCGATCACCGCCTGCGAAGAAGCGCTCGAACGCCGGCAGTTCGGAAAATTGTGAGACGATGCTTGCGCCGAATTGTCCGCGCAATAGCAGATGCCAGCGCGAGGACAGGTCATATCGCTGGTCGTCCTGGATGAAAAAGCGCAGAAAATTGGAATTGGAACCCAAGGCCGCGTGCGAACCGGTCAGTTCCACGTACAAACCGCGACCCGCGACGGGTTGGCCGAAAATGCCCGGCGGTATCGATGCATAGCTGATGCCCGGGATGAGCGAAAAATCCGAGATGCTGGTGAAGTCGGTGCGGCTGATGGTGCGGTTGAGCGAGACGAACAGCACGCGCTGCCAATTGCCGAGCACCTGCGTCAGGCCGGGCTTGACCACGAGACCGGTGGTGGTCACATCGCCCAGCGTGGTACGTCCGTAGGTGGACTCGATGCTGAACTTCTCCAACGCCGGGTCGCCGACCGGAATGATGTAATTGGCATCCAGCTCCTGGGTGATTCCGGACGCCTTGATTTCCAGATGGGCGCGATGGCCGCGCTTGTTCACCAGCCTGTCGTCCCAACCCAGCGTGCCACGAAACCGAGTATCGGTGCCGTAACCCACGCCGATGCTGTAGCGGTTGCGTTTGTTGGGCAGGCCCTGAATGTCGACCGGAACGGTCAGTGTCTGCGTATTGCGTTCGCCCGGCAGCACCTCGATGCTGGAGAAATACTGGCTGTCATCCAGCGCAAACTGCGTGCGCAGCAGGGACGTGGCGTCATAGTATTGATCCTCGTGGTAGCGGATGTATTTGCGCATCAGCCCTTCATCGATCACCGACTGCTTGATCGTGGTTTCGCCGAAACGATAGCGTGCACCGGTTTCCAGCAGCAGATGCGCGCTGGCGCTTCGGCCTTTCGGGTCGACCAGCAATTCGTGCCGCGTCAGCTTTGCGTCCAGATAGCCGAACGAGGCGGCGGTGCGTTCCAGATCTCCTTTGACGCGTTCATAAGCCGGATGGTTGAGCTGATCGCCGACCTTCAGCGTCGAGCGCGCGATCACCGCGCTGAACATGCGGTCCGATTCGCCCGGTCCGGTGATCTGCAGATCCACTTCCTTGATGACCACCGGTTGACCCGGATCCACGGTGATGATGGCGCGCCAGTCATTGCCTTCGCGCTTGAGCGTCGATTGAACTTGCGGGTCGTAAAAACCAAACGGCTTGAGCGCCGCCTTGACCTCCGGCGTGGCCCGCTGGCTGATGCGTTCGACCGTGTCGGCGTCCAGATCTCTGCGCTCCGCGTAGCGCTGCAGGCTCAGGAAGGTGAGCACATTGCGCTTCATGTCGCCGTCGATGCCGTTCACCTCGATGGTGATGTTGCCCAGTGCCCGTTGACAAAGGAGCCCGGTCAAACATGCCGCCAATAGCCGAAGATGGGCCCTCAGCGCGGCGCGGGCCACGAACTGCCACCGGCGAAATCGCGCAGCCGCCCAGTCCCGAGGGAATCGAACCAGTGCTCGATCAGGCTGAAGGAGATGGATTGATGAGGCGGAAGCATCGCAGGCGCGGCGAGTATGTCGGCGCGACTGAACCAACGCGCATGCTCCAGTTCCTGGTCGCGAAGATGAATGGTGCGCGTGCGCGCCTTGGCCAGAAATCCCAGCATCAAGGAGGAAGGAAACGGCCACGGCTGGGAGGAGTGGTAATGAACCTCCTGCACCTCGACGCCGGTTTCCTCGGCCACTTCACGCGCGACGGCGTCTTCCAGAGACTCGCCCGGCTCGACGAATCCGGCAATGGTCGAATAGCGGCCCGGCGGCCAGGAGGCTTGCCGACCGAGGAGTGCCTGATCGCCGTCGCTTACCAGCACGATGATGGCCGGGTCGAGGCGCGGAAACTGCTCATGTTTGCAGGCAAGGTTGGTGCATTGGAGCACGTGACCGCCTTTGGCGGCGGCGGTTGCCGCGCCACATTTGCCGCAATAGCGGTGGTTGCGGCGCCAGGAGATCATCGCGCGGGCATAGGCCAGCAAACCCGCTTCCCGCGCATCCAGGCGCGAGGCGATCATGCGCAGATCCTGGAACTGCGCGTTGGGCAACAACTGCGGCGGTTCGTCGGCCTCGATCTCGTAGGCGAAGTAATGCGCCTGTTCGTGTGTGCCGAGGAAGATGAAGTCTTCGATAGCCAACTTGCCGGGGGGTAGGGCGGAAAATTCTACAAATCCGGCGCTCGCGGCCGTGCCGCCGGCGGGCAGATCCGCGTCCGGTCGCTCCGCAATGAGATTCTTGGAGTTCCAGACGGGGATGGCGCGGCTGCGTTCATCGGCAAGCGCGGCGCTGAGCCAGTCCGGGTCGTGACGCAGGTGGGCCACGCGGTCCAAATACGGGCCGGCAAAAACATTCCTTCGGTGCATTCACCGATTCTATCAGTCCCTCGTGCCCCGCCCTATGCGCGCAGATCGGGCGCTTCCTCCGGGGGTCCGAAGTGCAGTTCCAGTGAGCTGGACTCGCAATGGCTGCAGACGGCGCCCCGGCGCGACAGCAGATCGCGCAGCTTGACGCCGCCGCAACTGCCGCAGGTGGCAATGCCGATTTCGCGCCGCCTTGACAGGGCGATGAGCAGGAACCAGGCGTGCTCGAAGGACAGACGCTCGTTCTGTGGGTGCAGTTGCGAATAGGTTTCATAGGCCTGGCACAACAGCAGGCAGGAGGCCAGCGAGCCGAGTTCGCAACGCGACTCCATGCCCAGCGCGGAGAGCTTCAGGAGTCCGCACATGATGTACACGCTGGCCAGTTGCGCGGCCTGGAAATTGCGGTCGACATTGCGGAAAAAGTAAGCACTTTGCCGCGGCGACTTGCCGCGGTGGCGCAGGACGCGCCGGGCGCCCTGATTGGCTACATAGGTGCGGTACAGCTTGCGGATCCGGTCGTCGGACAGACCGGTCCATTCTCGGATGGTCAGGGTGCGCGCCTCATGCTGAATGAGACGCACGGCGATTTCCATGTTTTGCCGGTCGCGGGTGTATCGATCATCCGAAATACGCATGTTTTCCCCCTTTAAAAAATTTGACAAAATTTA
>JANMXI010000302.1:0-4424 GCA_031394735.1 Pseudomonadota bacterium
CAGGCGCTGCAGGTCAATATCGTGGAGCCGCGCCAGGAGTATTACTTCGGCGTCAAAAATGGCTTTACGCATACTGCGACAATTGTTGAAGGCGGCTGGGAAGCCCAGATGCGAATACCGCTTGCCTCCCTCGGCTGGGACGGCAGGCAGCCGCTGGAACTCATCGGCAATGCCTATGCAGCTCTTGGCGAAGCCGATACGCGCGTCTACTGGAGCTTGTTTGAATTACCGCCGGGCAAGCCCGATTTTCATATCCCGGGCGCATTCCGGCCGCTGTTTGAAACCCGCTAAAAACGCTGGAAACTTCAAGACATTCCCGGCGTCGGACGCAGCGTCAGGGATCCGTCGGCATTTAATTTCTGGCGGCAGGCCCAGTTGATCGGATAGCGTTGCCCCTTGACCTCCAGCTCAGCCTTGAGCCGCAGGCCCTTCCAGTCCGTGCCTTTCGGCAAGGGCAGCATGGCCTGCCGAACGCCCCGCGTCATCGGGTATCCCGGGTCCAAACAACCGCTGCTATTCACCTTGCCGTCTTCGCTGAATACGGTGAGACGAAGCGTGCCCGGCACACAGGCGATGCCATCGTTAACAAGGCCGATCACCAACCCCGGATGGCCGCCTTTTTCGTAACTCCAGATCCACGAGGGACGGATGCGGTAACCGATGCGTCGTGCCGCACGGTCCAGAATGTCGGGGCGCTTCTCGTGCAGCGCCTTGAGACTTTCGGCCGAGATGTTATGGAAATTCCATAGCGACCAGTAATTCGCGCCCACATCCAGCACATGCTCGATGATGTTCTCTGTTTGATCGAGGCCTTCTTCGGACAACAGCTTGGTGATGTCTCCCGGCATGCCGGATTCACACACGGCTGCGATCCACGGCGGACGATTGCTCAGCGGTTCGATCTGCTCATTCTCGATGAAGATGGTGTCGGTGCGAATCCAGTTATGGGACCGTACCGTACGATCCAGCAGTTCCGAATTTCCAACGCGGCTGAAGTCGGGTTGGGTGTTGGTGACCAGCGGCGTCTTGGTCCACATCTCCAGTTGCGTCTCCATCATCGTGACCCAGGTACGCTCGGCGATCAAATCATCGGCGAAAGGATGACCTTCGTACGGCCAGGAGTGACCCTCGCCCCAGAATCCGTACATCATCGTGTCCATGTACTCGACCTGAGGATGCCCATTCAATTCCTGCGCCAGCAGTTCGTTCAGTTCTCTGAAGGCGGCCTGGTAGGCCGGGTGATCGTATCGCGGCATCTGGTTCAGCGGCTTTTTCCGCGTCGCTTTGCCCTCCCGTTCCCATTGGCCCTTCAGCGGCACATAGGGCACCTTGGCCATCAGAAATTCGGGCATCCCGGGTTCTGGGTGATCCGGATTTTCCAGCATGACGCGGAAACCAATGCGCTTGTCATGGCGCTTCGCTGCATCGAAAGCCGCCTTCCAACCGGCGGGGAATTCCAATTTCCCGGGTTGCTTCTGAACATCGCGCCAGTTGAGCCGCACATAGACCTTCTGCGCAAACGGCAGAGAGATCAGATCGTCGCAGTATTTTTCCAGGGAGTCGCCGCGGGTGCGAGGTGGCCAGAAATCCCCCGAAACATAGACCGTGAGCCCCATGCCGTAGTTGGGAACGATCTGCCTTGATGGCAAGGTGGTCATGACCACGCTGCTGCCGGGCACGACTTCTTCGGGGGGATACTGGGGGAACGGGCCTTGATACAGGCGATCCTTCACGGCAACGCCGGCGCCGAAATCGTACTTTTCCCAATTGTGTGACGGGACGATTCCCTGGGCGGCTCTTGATCCCAGACCTGCCGCCAAAGTCACTCCGCCCGCGATTCGAAAGAAGTCTCTGCGTTGCATGGTCATCGTGTCCGCATAAATGGAGGTCGTGCCTCGTACTTACCGACCATTTTATACGCGTGACGCGACTCGCATACGATCAGCGTTGCATCGTGCGCAGATACTCCACCAACTGATCGATCAATTGCGCCACCCGCGCACGCCGGGTCGCGTCCTCGCCTTCGAAGCCGTAGAACTCGGAACCCCACACCGGCATATCTCGCGACCCGTGCCCCCATCGGATCAAACGGCCATCGATGATCCGATGTACCTCCTCCGCCGGGAACACACCGTGATGGCGCGCCGCAAGCAATGTAAGGTCGGGGATCTTGGCCGTCAGCGCCTGTCCACCTGGATTGCTCCCGCGAGCGTTGGCGCCGTGGCATACAGCGCAAAAGTCCTGGTAGAGCTGTTGACCCGACATATCGGGCGCCTCGTCGGCACGTGTCCCCGTGCTGACAGCAGCCAGCATCAAGACCAGGAAAAATACATGGATGCGCACGAATCTCCCCGCTTCGCTACGAATTGCAGAGCTGCGTCAGTATGGCCCCTTTCGGAAGATCGGAATAATGGCGGATTGTCGCGGTTTGATACGTAGAATCCCTTCACCAGTTCCGCGACGGGACGCCTCACGATTGGCGTTCGTCCCCACCAAGGTTTCAACATGTCGCGATGTCAGCATTCAACTGCTGTTCGAACATATTGGCGAAGCAACTACGGATGGCGTCGCCTTCACATGAGGCAATCGTCGAAATCATTCTCAGGCGCAACCGTTCGCTGCGCCGCCGCTTGCGCCGGAATCCCGCCTCACCCGAGAAAATTCACCGCCTGCGATTGCGCATCAAGGAACTCCGCTACCTACTGGAGATCTTCGGATCTGCGCGCTCGGATTTGAACTGCATCGATCTGGCCCGCGCGCGGTCGTGACATGCGCGCGCGGCAGTTCCGACCACGCGGCGACGTTCGCCCGATACTTGATCGAAACACGGCTGCGGCTGTTGACCAGCTCAGTCTCGCCCTCGATCAGTTCCATCTACGACGTGCAGCAGCAACTGGATCAGTGCCTGTTCCTTGCGATTTCGCAATCCGGTGCAAGTCCTGATCTCGTGGCGGCCGCATCGGCTGCCCGAGACGCGGGTGCCACGGTGGTCGCCGTCGTGAATGTTAAGGAATCGCCGCTGACGGCGGTGGCGCATCACGTCATCCCACTTCGGGCCGGAGCCGAGACCAGCGTGGCAGCCACCAAATCATTCATTGCATCTCTTTTCGCGTTGGCGCATCTCGTGGCGTCGTGGTCTGCGGATTCAGATCTACTCGATGAACTGGCACGCGCACCGGAGTTGTTGGCACGCGCATGGATGCTCGACTGGAGCGAGGTGGTGATCCCACTGCGCGACTGCAGCAGCCTCTATACCTTGGGGCGCAGTCTGACTCTCGGTATCGCGCAGGAAGCAGCGCTCAAATTCAAGGAGACCTGCGGAATTCATGCCGAAGCATTCAGCTCCGCCGAAGTGCGCCATGGCCCGATGGCGCTGTTCCAACACCACATGCCGGCGCTGATGTTCGCCCAGAATGATGCGACGTTGCCAGGGCAGCAGTCGTTAGCACGCGAGTTGGTTCAGCGCGGTGCTCCCGTGCTGTTCGTAGGTGCGGCGCCCGCCGGAACGATTTCGCTACCCGCCGTGGATGTTCACCCGGCCGTCGCACCCTTGCTGTTCGTACAGAGCTTTTATCGCATGCTCGATAAAGTGTCGCGGGCGCGCGGATACGATCCCGATCGGCCGCCCTGGCTCAGCAAGGTCACACAGACGCGTTAGGCGCTCGCCAGTTCGCACCCAATCGTCCATAGTCGATCAATTGAGACGAACATGTCCCGACCCGACCCGCTCCCCAGCTTCGCTACCCGCTGATCGATGGAGCAAAAATCCTGCATCTGAGCCGCGCCACCTTATACGAGCGGATCAAATCCGGACGGCTGGTCCTCCATAAGGTCGGTCGCAGGTCGTTCGTTACTTCAGACGAGATCCGCCGTTACGTATCGTCATTGCAATGGGCAGTTCCGCTAGTCACCGGGAAATTGGCTGTTGAGGCGGAACACTCGTGGCCGCGAAAGCTCAGCCTGCCGTAGAATCCGACTATGTCACTAAAGAAATCGAATCCCTATCTGAGGGCAGTGGCGCAGCGCAAGGCTGGTCTGCGCATCTCGGCCGAGTCGTCATCGGCGGTTTAGGGGATAAGAGCGCCTTTTGCCAAAGGAAAAATCTTGGGCACACCGAAGACCGTCAAGGAATTCGTGACCTTCTGGAAACGGCGCTCTTCCGAGAATGCATGATGACTCGTTCGAATATCGCCGTCAGCGGCGCATGCCGGCGCGCCACCCGGCCGTTTCCATCTCGGAACGGATGTATCAACACAACCTCGGCATGAACCTGGGCGAGTAATCGCGCTATCTCTGAATCGGCTGCCGGCGTAAAGCGATTCTCAGGCCCGTACAGCTCAATCGCTGCCTCTTGCGCAAGCTCGAGCGCTTGAAACTCCGCTCTATTCATATCGCTCACACGGACGATGCCAAGCGAGTTTCGT
>JANMXI010000303.1:0-4149 GCA_031394735.1 Pseudomonadota bacterium
GCATGCATGGTGGCGTGCGGACGCTCGCCATTCTTGTATTCATTCAGCGCGGCGATGATGTAGGCGGCGTGTTGGTGACGGAGTTTCGGCACGCGGTAGGACGGATAGGCGTTCTTGTAGTTTTCGGTGCCGTGGCAGCCCAGGCAGGTGTAAAACTTCTTTTGGCCTCGGGCGGCGTCGCCGTCTGCGGCCTGCGCCACTGCCGAAATGCACAAAAGGGCCACACCGGCCACCCAACGACCGCGATTTGATCCAAATCCCATTAAGTTCTCCGAAAGCCTGGCTACTTGTTTGCGGCAGCGATGTTAAAGGGCGGCAGCGATGTGTTGCAACATTCCTTTTGTGCGGTTTGCCGTATAAGTTACCTCACCGTCGCTCATTTCCAGGTGCCTACATGCTCGAACGGGTCATCGATCAACGCCGCCGCGATCTGGGCGGCATGCAGGTGGGGCGCGTATTGCCGGCACCCAGCCAGCATATGGTGGGTCCCTTCATCTTCTTCGACCATCTGGGTCCGCTGCACATGCCTGCGGGTCTGCCGCGCAGCACCGATGTTCGTTCGCACCCCCATATCGGGCTGTCCACGGTCACTTACTTGTTCAGCGGCGAGATCCTGCACCGGGACAGTCTGGGCTTCGAGGCCGCCATCCGGCCGGGCGAAATCAATTGGATGACGGCCGGACGCGGCATCACCCACTCCGAGCGCTTCGAACGCGCGCGTGCGCAAGGCGATGACCTGCATGGCATTCAATCCTGGGTGGCGCTGCCCGAGAGCGCCGAGGAATGCGAACCGGCGTTCACACACTACGATCAGTCCCAGTTATTGACGTTCGAGGAGGGCGGCGTGTGGATGCGTCTGCTGGCCGGCGAAGCCTTTGGCACGCGCTCCCTGGTGGTGACACATTCGCCGCTGTTTTACATACATTGGGAGCTGCAGCCATCCTCCAGCGTCAAACTCCCCGTCATGTATTCGGAGCGCGCCGCGTATGTGGCGGCCGGCACCGTGCAATGCGATGGGAAACGCTTCGAGGCCGGACAGATGTTGGTCTTCAAATCCGGCGAGGATGCGCAGGTGTCGGCCATCACCCGCGCCACGCTCATGGGACTGGGTGGTGAGCCCGTGGGAGAGCGCTTCATCGATTGGAATTTCGTGTCTTCCTCGCAGGAGCGCATCGAGCAGGCCAAGGCGGATTGGCGCGCCGGGCGCATGAAATTGCCCGATGCGGACAATCTCGAGTTCATTCCGCTGCCTTGAGCCATAAATCCTTGCTGTAGACGATGTTCATGACCAGGGCCCGCAGCGGCGCGATGCCCGCCATGCAAGCAGCGCCACGCCAATGTCGACAGTGGCGAGCAAACCGTCGCGCCGCATTTGCAAAGGCGATCAGGCTGCGCGGGTGCGCTTTTTCAAATGTACGAGCAGCAGCGACATCGCTGCCGGCGTCAATCCGGGAATGCGCCCCGCCTGCCCCAGCGTCTGCGGTCTCACATCCGAGAGTCGCTGACGCGCTTCGTGAGACAGACCGTTGACCTCGGAATAATTCATATCTCCCGGTAGTGTCAGGGTTTCGTTCCTGCGCTGCCGATCGATTTCCTGTTCTTGTCGTTTGAGATAGCCGGCGTACTTGGCCTGTACTTCGACCTGCAGCTTGACCTGCACATTCAGCCGCTCATCCCGACGCCAGGAAGAATCCACCGTTGCCGCATCGGTCGACGCGCGGGCCGACTCGCCGACCGCCTGATCCACATCGTCGAATCCCAACTCCGGACGGCGCAGCAGATCCAATGCATAGTGCTCACGTGGCAGCGCGCTGCCCAATTTCGCACTCAATGCCGGGTGCGCATCGCCGGCCCGCACCAGCGAGGTTTCCAAGCGCGTCACTTCCTGCGCCACGGCGGCGGACTTGAGCTCGAAGAAATCCCACCGCTCATCGCCGACGAGCCCGATGGCCCGGCCTTGCGGCGTCAGGCGCACATCGGCATTGTCCTCGCGAAGACTGAGGCGATACTCGGCGCGGCTGGTGAACATGCGGTACGGCTCAGGTGCGCCGCGGGTGATGAGGTCGTCGACCAGCACGCCGATATACGCTTCGCTGCGCAGTGGCGACCAGGATTCACGGCCGAGCGCGCGTAAAGCCGCGTTCGCACCGGCAAGCAACCCTTGAGCGGCCGCTTCTTCGTAGCCCGTGGTGCCGTTGATTTGTCCGGCCAGAAACAGGCCCGCGATGAACTTGCTTTGCAGCGTATTGAGCAGATCGCGCGGATCGAAGAAATCGTATTCGATGGCATAGCCGGGTCGCGTGATTTGCGCGCGCTCAAACCCTTTGATGGTGCGCACGAACTCGACCTGCACGTCGAAGGGCAGCGAGGTCGAAATGCCGTTCGGGTAGATCTCGTGCGTGTTCAGACCTTCGGGCTCGACGAAGATCTGGTGCGACATCTTGCTCGCAAAGCGCGCGACCTTGTCTTCGACGGAAGGGCAGTAGCGAGGACCAATGCCGGCGATGAGTCCGGTGAACATCGGCGAACGGTCGGAGGCAGCACGGATGATGTCGTGCGTACGCTCATTGGTTGCCGTGATGTGACAAGGCATTTGCCGCGGGTGCGTGGCGCGCGTCTGCAGGTACGAGAACACCGGACGCGGCTCGTCGCTGTGCTGCTCGAGCATCACGCTGAAATCGATACTGCGTCCATCGATACGCGGTGGCGTGCCGGTCTTCAGTCGGCCCACTCGCAACGGTAATTCGCGCAGGCGCGCCGCCAGACGATTTGAGGGGGGATCGCCGGCGCGACCGCCCGGATGATTCGCAAGGCCGACGTGAATCTTGCCGCCGAGGAAGGTACCCACGGTCAGCACCACGCTGTGAGCGCGAAATTCGATGCCGCTCTGCGTAACGCAACCCACCACTGCGTCACCTTCGATGAGGAGGTCGGCCGCTTCCTGCTGGAACAGTGTCAGATTGGGCTGATTTTCCAAGATGCTGCGAATGGCGCGCCGGTACAGCTGTCGGTCGGCTTGTGCCCGCGTCGCCCGCACCGCGGGCCCCTTACTGGCGTTCAACGTGCGAAACTGGATGCCGGCCTGATCAATGACGAACGCCATCGCGCCGCCGAGCGCATCGATTTCCTTTACCAGGTGACCCTTGCCGATGCCGCCGATGGCCGGATTGCAGCTCATTTGTCCGAGCGTGTCGATGTTGTGCGTGAGCAGCAGCGTGCGCGCGCCGATGCGCGCCGCCGCCAGCGCCGCCTCGGTGCCGGCGTGACCGCCACCCACTATGATGACATCGAATTTTTCCGCAAATCGCATAGGGTGCGTACTATAAGCGGGTCGGTGTTGCGGATGCCATTGAATGCTTGAGGTTGGACAGAATCTGGCGCGCCGCGCGCTGCTGCTGGCGGGGATTGCCGCACTGGCGGGAGGGGTCCCGACAGCGCAGGCGGAACAGGACAACACGCCCTGCAATCGGGCCGATCATGCCAAAGCGCGCGCCGCGCGCCCGAATACGCTGACCCTGAGCTTCGAAAACGACCTGTTCACGGGCACGGATCGCGAATACACCAACGGAGTCCGGTTCTCCTGGGGATCGGCCAACCTCGACGATTACCGCAACGACCCCTGCCTGCCCGCGTTCCTGAAAAGCGTCAATCGGCTGCTCGGGTTCGTCGACAAGGGCAACTACACCGCGCGCAACATGGTCGTGTCGCTGGGCCAGGCGATGTTCACCCCGCGCGATCGCGCGCGCACCACCCTGGACCCGAACGACCGACCCTATGCCGGCTGGTTGTACCTGGCGCTGGGCTACAACTCGCGCACCGATACGGCCATGCGCACTTACGAGTTGGACGTCGGCATCGTCGGCCCGCAGTCCTATGCCAAGCAGAGCCAGGATTTCATCCATGACCTGCGCAACCTGCCTAAGTGGCAGGGTTGGGCGAACCAATTGCCCAATGAACCGGGGCTGCAGTTCACCTATGAGCGCAAGAACCGCTTTTTGATACCGCCGCAAGGGCCGTTGCCGTCGCTGGATTTCATTCCGCATTACGGCGCGACGCTCGGCAACGTCGGCACCTATTTGAATATGGGCGCCGAATTCCGGGTCGGCTATACGCTGCCGGATGACTTCGGCACCTCGGCCATCCGGCCAG
>JANMXI010000304.1:0-4993 GCA_031394735.1 Pseudomonadota bacterium
AGGGGGGACCACGCGGACGCGGCCCGGTTTGAGGGGTTCCAGTGCGTCGGCGGTGAAGCGGGAGAGGGTCCAGACGTCATGCACAAATCGCGCTCCCGGTCGCCAGTCCGGTGGTACGGCCGGGAGTTCCCAGGTCCAGTAGCCGATGACACGGCGGTCCATAGGCATGAGCCGGCGCAGACGTAAAAGGGCCAACGGCAACAGCGGTGGGTTGATATGCGCCACTAATGGACTACCTGAAGGCGGCGGCCTGGAGGAGGGGCTAGGCAGTTCGGCCTGTGCGTCCACGGGCGGTGGGATGTCAGTACGCCAAACTTCCACACCGAGACGTTCGGCGGCGGTAGCAATCAGGCGAGCAACTTCGCCAATGCCGGATGCGCGGGCGAACTCGCCGGCGACGGCGAGGCCGTGGGCGGCCGGTGGCGGCACGCGAACCGGACGAGGCGCGATCCAGGCTGTCGCGTGCGCCAGGGCGGATCGGCGGGCATTCCGGGGAAGAAGGCGCCAGAGGGCGTGCGATAAAGCGGTCATTTGGGAAAGCGGATGGTGGTGATGAGGTGATGTGTCAACACCCGGGTCTGGATAATCGGTGTCGGGCGCCCTCACGGGTTGCTGGAGGGGAGTTCAGCCTTTCAGGCTAACGCCAGGGCTGTATCTGAGCCAGGGCTGCTCTTCGCATAAGCGCGGGTCCGTGTCGCATTTCAACGAGGCGTGGGTCGGTCAAAGTAGCTTCCAGTCGTTAGTTCAGTTGACCAGCGGTTGCGCATGTTCGGCCTTGGTTGACGTAGCCCTTTTCGGCATGCCATACAGGTGTCGTGGATAGAAAATTGCATGATGCCTGCTTCGAACACAGCGCCAGGAGTTGCCTAAATGACCGTTCATAATCTCGCAATTTTTACCATATGTTCAAATAACTATATGCCAATGGCCAAGGTATTGATCGAAAGTGCGCGTCGGTGTCACCCCGACGCGTCGCTCTACATTTGTCTAGCAGACAAAATGCTCCCGGATTTTGATCTCTATCCACGGGATTGCCAAATTATTCCTGCTGAAAATCTCGGCATTTTGGATTTTTGCCAGTTTTCATTTCGTTATGACATAATGGAGTTTAATACGGCGCTTAAGCCTTTTATGTTTCTGGATCTTCTAGATCGCGGGCACGAAACAATAATGTATTTTGATCCAGATATTGAGATATATGCGCCGGTTGACTCAGTCTTGGAAAAAATTAACGGTGGTGCGTCGTTCGTACTTACGCCACATCTGTTGCATCCCGCCGAAGGTGACAGCGAACCCGATGATATCGACATTATGAGCGCCGGAATCTATAATCTTGGGTTCCTCGGCGTTGGAGCCAACGGCGCTAACGCCGAGGCACGGGCAATCCTCGAGTGGTGGGCCCGCCGGTTACGTTATCAGTGTGTGAACGAGCAGGGACGCGGTTTGTTCGTCGATCAGAAATTCATAGATCTCGTTCCTGGATTTGCCGATGGCGCATGCATCCTGCGCGACCCCTCTCTAAATGTCGCTTATTGGAACCTCGAACAACGTCAACTAACGCAAGATGGTGCGAACTGGCGTGTGGACGGGAGTCCGCTAATCTTCTTTCATTTCAGTGGGATCGACCTAGACAACCTTTCCCAGTTGTCCAAACACACCTCCGGCTTTCGCGGTGCCGCGATTTCTCCGCCTGTAAGAGAATTGATGCGGCACTACGCCGATCAGGTTTTTGCGAACGGCTTCCGGGAGGCGCGAAGAATTCCATACGCCTATGGGCGCTTTGCGTCCGGCGCGACGATTCCCGACCAGGCACGCTGGTTGTTTCGTACGGATTACCGCGATTATTCGGAAGATCCCTTTCTCGCCTTCGAGGCAAGAGTGCCACCACGCGACTCCAAGCTCCCCCCGCCAATGAGCGCTGAGGAACTGACCCGGCACGTGGAGGCGATTTACGCTTCTTCGTCCTGGAAGATCACGCGGCCGCTGCGCACGTTCAAACGCCTAATAAGACGGTAACGCAATATTTGGCAAACCCCTTGGGCTTCCTCACTGGAGATATCTCGCATGAACCTAAATGAAGCTACAGCGCTGGTTGCCAGTGTACCGCATTGGCACCATAAATTCGAAATATATCCAGGCGTGGTCACGCCAGGGGCGTACGAGCCCGGCTTTCTGCTCGACAAGACCGGACTGCCGGACGATCTTAGCGGCTTGCGCGTACTCGACATAGGCACATCCGACGGCTTCTTCTCACTCCATCTCGCGAAACGTGGCGCTCAAGTTGTTGCGATCGACTATCGCCGGAAGGAGGACCATGGCTACCATGTCATGGAGAAACTCAATCCCGTGCAAATCGATTACCACCGAATGAACATATACGAGTTGTCAGAAAAGCAGCTTGGCGAATTCGATATCGTTCTTTTTCTGGGCGTACTATATCACCTGCCGGACATGATTCGCGCACTGCAGATGATACGCGCGGTTTGCCGCGGCACTCTTTTCGTCGAGACTCATTCGGAGAATGAATTTTGTAAGGATATCGCGGCCGCACGGTATTACAAAGGCAATACGCTGGCCAAGGATCATACAAATTTCTGGGCACCGAATCGGTTGTGTGTTCTGGATATGCTGTACGATACCGGCTTTGATGTTGTTCGAGATGACGCCTGGGGGCAGCGTCTCTTCGTAGAAGCCAAGGCGGTGCGAGGTGATGATTTGCGCCGAGAAAAGATGAAACTCGGCTATGGCGTGATCGGTCAGGAGTAATACTACGATGTCATCGAAGCGGCTGGAACGGGCAACATGAATAGGCTTGCTATTTTCACGATTTGCGCGAACAACTACATGCCAGCCGCGCGTGTCCTGCTCGCCTCGGCTCGTACCCATCATCCGGAGGCGGACCTGTACCTCTGCCTTTCGGATCGGTTGCTGGATATGCCGGATTTTTATGACCCGGACTGGACGGTCATCGCGGCAGATCAGCTAGCGATTGTGAATTTTTCTGAATTCTCTTTCCGTTATGATATTATGGAATTCAGTACGGCGGTTAAGCCATTCATGTTTCAGCATTTACTAAATGAACGAAGATACGATGCGGTGTTATATTTTGATCCAGACATAGAGATTTTTCAGCCTCTCCATGGTGTGCTAACTGCATTGTCCTCCGGCGCTTCGTTCGTCCTGACACCGCATCTACTGGTCCCGTCGGAATCGATCGACGAACCAAACGATTTTACCATAATGAGGGCAGGCGCTTACAATCTTGGTTTCCTCGCCGTCGGTCGGGGCGAAGAGTCGAATCGCGTGTTAGCCTGGTGGGCGCGGCGCGTGCGCTATCACTGTGTGAATGCGCCGGAATTAGGTATATTTGTCGATCAGAAATTCCTCGACCTCGTGCCAGGGTTCGCGCCCAGCGCAGAGGTTTCTCACGATCCAACTCTCAACGTCGCGTACTGGAATTTATCTCAACGCAGTCTTTCTGGTTCCGATTCCGGATGGCGTATCGGAACAACGCCGCTTACGTTTTTCCACTTCAGTGGATTCGATTCACGCTTTCCTTCGCGCTTAACAAAACACCATAATGATAACGATAAATCTATCACAGAGCCTCTTGGCCGCTTTCTTGCCGATTATGCGAGGAAATTGGTTCTGTCGGGGTATGGTACGATTCCAAATGGCATTTATGCCTACGGACGCTTTGCCTCCGGTACGGCAATCCATCCACTTGTGCGCGTTATGTTCCGAGAATGGCATGAGACCTGGCCCGATGACCCGTTCATAACGTATGAGGCTTTCCTGCATGAACCGTGGCCCGGCGCATCCCGCGAACTGCCTAGTCACATGGTTACGAACTTTCAAAAATTCTTGTATGACCGTCTGCCGCACTTGCATGCTCGTCTCGATCTCGGCAATCCTGCCCATGTACGTGAACTTGTCGATTGGTACGCCGTTGACGCTGCCAAGGAATGGAGGCTTGATCTACGACTAATCGAGCCAACCGCAGCAAATATCGGTTGCCATCGTGTGCGCCGCAGATCTCCGCCCCGCATGCGCGGGCGCGGTGCGACGCGGAAGGACGTTACGGTGGTCGGCTATCTCCGCGCTGCCAGTGGGGTCGGCGAAGTTGGACGCCAGACATTGCTTACCTTGGCCAGCAGTCAACTGGCGGTGGAAGGCGTGGATGTGGCGCTTGGCGTCGCCGCGATCAGCGACGATGTCAGTGTGGCCGGGTCACTGGTTAAAGCTGGCACCGCACCGGTGCAAATATTTAACATCAACGCTGATCAAATCCCCGTGGTGCTGTCCCATTTGCACCGTGTTTTGCGGCCAGATGCCGTCCGAATCCACATCCCGTTTTGGGAGCTTAGCCGCGTCCCCAACGCCTGGATGCCAGCGTTCGCGGAAATGGACGAAATTTGGGCGCCAAGCCGCTTCATCCTGACAGCGCTCGCGCCGCGGCTCATCCAGCCTGTGATCTGGATGCCTATTGCCATAGAGCTGACGGCACCACCGCCGCTGCCCCGCGCACGCTTCGGCCTTCCCGAGGATCGCTTTCTGTTCTTTTTTGCCTTCGATTTTCTATCTTTTAAGGAACGCAAGAACCCTCGAGCGGCCATTGCGGCCTTCCGGCAGGCATTCCCTCGGCGCGGCGAAGCCGGGCTGGTGCTGAAATGCCAGAATGGTGCGATGGTTCCCGACCAGTTAGCCGCTTTCGAGTCCGAGATCGGGGACAATCCGGATGTCTTTACAATCAATCAAACCCTCAGTCGCGGCGATACCCTCGGTTTGATCGCGGCGACCGACGCCGTCGTCTCGCTGCACCGCAGCGAAGGTCTCGGATTGCTGATTGCCGAGGCCATGCTGCTGGGTAAACCCGTCATCGCCACCGATTATTCGGGTTCCCAGGAATTCCTGAATGAATCCACGGGCTACCCGGTCGATTGCAACCTTATACCGGTCGCCGAAGGCGATTACCCATTTGCAACCGACCAAG
>JANMXI010000305.1:0-24055 GCA_031394735.1 Pseudomonadota bacterium
TGCAGCAGATCCTGGACGAAGCGCACCTGGCCGACCTGTTCGACCTTGACCATGCCACCAACGAGCGTTTACTCGCCGAGAACGGCCTCGTCGTGGCAATCAGCCCGCACGAGTTGGTGTTTGGCGTGCCGCACTATCGCATCATCAATGCGGCATTCGCGCACCCGCATCCGATGGGTAGCCGCTTCAACGGCCCGGAGCGCGGCGCTTGGTATTGCGCCTTTCACCTGCACACGGCGCAGGCGGAAGTCGTCTTCCATCGCACGCTGCAATTGGCGGAAGTAAATCGATTCGACGATGTTGCCAGTTTCGATGATTACCAATGCGACCTGAGCGCCTCCCTGCATGACCTGCGAAAGGGTGGCGATTTCGGTCGGCTGCTGGACCCGGACAGCTATGTGGCCTCGCAGGCGCTGGCGGCACGATTGCTGGCCGACGGGGCGTTGGGGCTGGTCTACCCCAGTGTGCGGCGCCCGGGCGGGACTTGCGTTGTCTGCTTCCGCCCAGCCCTGGTCGTGAACGTTCGCAAGACTCACACCTACCAGTTCCGCTGGGACGGCAAGCCGCGGCCCAGCGTGGAAAAACTCAACTAAAGCGGCGGTTCGTGCGCCGACTACCGCCCTGGGTTGAAGCGTGTGAACACCCACTTCATGTTCAACGAGGCGCCGGGGAAGGGTTGCGTGATCTTGGTGCCGGAGATTCTGTTTGGATTGTCGACATCGAATTTCCCGTCTGCGGTGTCATTCAAGGTGATGTCGGCGTCGCTGATGATCAGGTGATCGTTATACCCAGGACAGGCGGGACCACCGCCGGTGTATTTCCCCGATCCTTTGAGCGGTAACTCGATGGCGAGTCCGTAGCGGTTGGGGAAGATGGTGAGTATGGCATTGCGTGACTGATTCGCAGCGCTTGCCGTCGCGTTTGGCATGACGATGCCGCGCACGGGGTTCTGGCTCGTGTAGTCGATGACGACCAAATCAGATTTACCGCCGCCGGCCGAGCGAGCGTAGAACACGCTCGGGCAGCCTTTGGCGCTGTGGTCTTCCATGCGCGCAGCAAGGCCGCTCCATTGCGCGCGGTCAGCAACGATATGGACCATGCCGCGGGCCTCGTATTTACTCAGCTTGCTCACTTCCGTGTAGGTGTATTCGATGGCGCCGCTCCAGGCATCCGTGGCAACGGCCGCTCTTTGATTGCGCCCCGGCATTGAATTTCCGCTTGAGCCGGGTGGTGGCTTTTCCTCGCGCTCGTCAGGCGGCTGCTGCATGAACGCGTCGACTTGCTTTTTCATCGAGGCCCAACCTGCGACCCCCAATGATTGCTGCAGGTCGGCCCACTGCGAGGTGCTAACTGGAAAAATTGGCATTGGTGAGGGGATGGACGGCGTTGTTGGAGCGCCTGGCGCAGCGTCGGAGGCCGAAGCACGCCGGGAGTTGGAAGGGGCGGGGGCCGACGCTGCCGACGCCGGTGCGACCGCTGCTGGCGCGCGCGCATTGGGCGATGATGTTGATCGCGGTGGCGACGATGGCGATGGCGCGCTGGGAATTGCTGCCGCGCTGACCACGGGCTTCGGTGCCGGCGCAGTACACGCCGGCGGGTTGGCTCCTTTCGCCGCCGCAATCGTGAACTGTGCGGTGCTCTGGAAAGCAACTCCCGCAACGCGCGCGGCGGGTGACAGCGACTGCGCCGGGTAGCGGGCCGTAATCGTGGCGGTGCTGCCCACGCTTGCGCCCCGGCATGCGCACACCGACCAATGACTCTTATCAATCTGCTGTCCGGCAACGGATCCTTCAGGCGAACCACTCGCGCTCATGTCGAAGTCGGCCAGCGTGATGCGCGCGCCTTGCGGGTTGCGCGGCACATCGCCTGTCGATGGATCGAGTAGTTTCAACTGCACCGCGCCGCATAGTCCGATGGGAAGTGGATCGAGCGTTGGCGTGACGGTCACGCTCCACGGTGTCTGCGCGAACGCTGCAGAAGTGATGAGCAGGCAGGCGGCAAGCGCCCAACGCGCCGACGCCGCGCCCGAATTCGCGGATTTGATGTGCATGTTGAAACTCGGCTGGATCAGGACTTATTTGTTTTTTCGTTTAGGCGGCGCCGGAGCAACCGCGGCAGGCTTGGGTGCAAACGGATCGTCCGACGCGCCAAGATCAACGGTGTTTGTTTTGCTCGGCGCCTGGAATGGATCCCCGTGGATGGTCGAACCGCGGGGTGTCGGGGGCGATGGTTGTTTGTGTGCGTTTTCCGGTTGAAAGTCCGCGCAGGCATCGACTGGCTCTTTGGTGTCGCCCTTCGGCGGGGGTGCGTTCGCCGTGCAGTTTTTCTCCTGCGCCAGAATGCCGAGCCGCATCAACCGCGGATTGTTGAAGGTGCTCATTGTCGTCATCGCGTTGCCCATGACAGTGGCTGTTGCGCGATTTTGTTCGGCGGCGCTGAGCGAGGACGTGCCACGCAGCGCACAACCGGCTTTGCGGTTCTGTGCCGCATTTTTGCTGATATCGCTCTTTTTAATGAATTCACCCATCTCGCGCGCAATCTGCTCGCAGGTCATCGACGCATCACCGGGCCTTGGCGGCGAGGGCGCAGCCATTTGCATCATCTGCATTCCCTGCGGCATTCCCGGCGGCATCACCTGCGCAGCGGCGCTGGAGATCAACGCCAGCGTCAGCAGCGATACTGGTTTCATTTGCCGGCCACGATGTTCACGACCTCTGTCGCAACCTGCTCCAGCAGCGGTCCAAGCAGGTCCTCACCGTCTTCCTTGGCCTTGCTTTGCAGGGTTTGTTTCTTGGCGGCCGTTGCATTGCCTTTTTTCGACAAGCTGTATTCGACCGTGATCGTATCGCCGCGCTTCACGTTGGATTGCTGAGCGCCAGTCATCGCCGACATGGCTTCCTGCTGGGCCGACTGCGCCGCGGCCGATGCCGCTGTGGATGCGACCGCTTGAACCGCCATTGCCGCTCCTGCCGCTCCCATGCTGCCACTCATGCCGCCCATCATCGGCATCACGCTGGCAAGCGGCGCCAGCATCTTTAAAAATCCTCCGCCCATGCCGCCTTTCTTTTGCGCAACCGAGGATTGCATGACGTAGTCGCAGGACTTCTCGGCGGCCTCGGCTTCGATCTGCAGGGGAATGCGTGCATCGAGGCGCACCAGCTGCACGGAGGGCCCGGCCATGTAGGTGCCCAGTGTCGTGCGTACCGGTTCGCTGACATCGATGGCCGAGTTGTTGCCCTGGCCGAGCTGCGCCTTGGGTAGCGCGATGCAGACGGTGGTCGCCGTCTTGGCGAAAGCGGCCTTGGAGGCAGCGGCCTGCGCGGCAGTCATGCAGCTGACTGACCATATCGCAGCGGCGCCGATACACATTAGGGATTGTCTATTCATTGATCTGCTCCGGCCGTTGGGTTCGAATGCGGGCGCAGGGCCCTTACCTATTGATACGCAATCGGCTGGAAAACTCTGCCAAATAAAAACCGCCGCCAAAACCAACGGCTCAGCGCAGCAGTCGCTCGGCTTCGGTCAAGTGCACCAGGAAGGGGGCGGCCAGTGAGGAATGGCGGTGTGCCATGGCGCGCGCTTCCGCGGCCAAGGTACGCGCTTGTCGGGGGTTGTTGAGGTGGCTGCAGGCGACGCTGGAGGCTGCGATGGCATCCAGCAGCCAGGGGCTGTCAGTGGAATGCAGGCTGCGCATCATCGACACGGCGGAGTCGAGTTTTGTTGCGGCCGCTTGCACCCTGCCTAGCGCTAGCAGCGCCTCACCTTGGGCCTTGAGCGCCATCGACTCCAGATACGGGAATCCGCCATGCTCTGCCGTGTCTCGAAGATGCGCCGCTGCCTGGTCGGCGTATTGCAGCGCTTGCTGAAATTCTCCGCGACGCAGCGCCAGCGATGAGGCAACCGTGACCAGACTGACAAAACCGGCATCGAATTGCCGTGGCGGCCGCTCGGAAGATGCGGTGCTGTGGTGCAGCCACTGTGCGGCAGCCCGCAGATCGCCGGCTGCCAGTTCCACCCAGGCTGCATCGGCGGCGAAGCCGGCGGACGTGCCGGTCGGATGTTGACTCAAGGTCGATCGCGACTGCGCGATGTGGCCCTGCATGGCCTGCGCCAACGCCAATCGACTGACCCAGCGTTCCCCATTCTCCACGTACCCGCCGCCATATTTCTGCCAGGTGTCCGAATACGGCTCCAACAACAACTGTGCCTCCTGCGCCCGGCCTTCGTCGACAAAACCTGCGGCCTCATAGACGGCAGCGTCGAAATCCACGCTCGTCGGGTCCGAGTCGGACCCGCTGTCGCGCATCGATCCAAACAGGTGCTGTGCAGGCAGGGGACGCCCCGACTGATGCAGCATCGCTGCGTAATTGCCTTGATGTAAGCGGGTGACGAGCGCCGTTGGACCGGCGTGACGTTCAAGCAATTCGAGTCCATGCGCATAGTGGGCCAACGCCGGCCCCACACGGCCGCCCGCGAATTCACACAGGGCGAGAAATCCGTGGCTTGCGCCCAGATTCGCGTAGTCCCGCGAACCGACGCCGGCAAACACGTCAATGGCACGCTGGAAATACGCAATTGCCGCGGCGGGCGACTGCTCAGTCCGAACCAGATTGCCGAGCACCAACAGCGCGTTGAAATAGCCGGGGTCCGTCGGGTAACGCCGCTCGTACAAGGCGACGCCCTGTTTGATCAACGCGATTTCCCGGTCAGGGTCTTGCGCAAATTGGGCCACTGTGTTGACGCTCGCACGGGCGCGCAACAGCGAATCGTGATCCCCGCGTGCATCGAGCAGGGCCAACGACTCATCGCGCGCCTGCAGCGCCGCCGCACCGTTGCCGAGCACGCGCTCCACGCTGCCCAATGCGATCAGCGTTTCCACATAGGCATCGCTGCGCCTGAGTGCGTGCTTTTTCGCCAGGTCGCGGGCGTCGCGGCTAAGGATGGCCGAGCGATCATATTCCTCCACGTCGCGCAGCAGGCCGGCCACCGTATTGAGCCGGTCGAGTTGAACGGACGGCGGCTGACCGAACGGCCCGCGCAGGCGTTCACTGGCCCCGATCAGAAGTGCACGCGCCGACATGCCGCTGACACTGGTCACCGTGGCTTGCGGACGTGCGTGCCGCAGCGCCGTTCCGATGCTGATGGCGAGGGTAAGCAGGACCGCTGCCGCGGCGCCCAGAGCAATCCGGTGGCGGCCGACGAATTTGCCGACGCGATACAGGCGGCGCGGCGCGTGCGCGAGCAGGGGCAAGCCATGCAGGTGGCGCTCGCAATCCAGCGCGAAGGCCTCCACTGAAGGGTAGCGCGCAGCACAGCTTTTCTGCAGCGCTTTGAGAACAAGGGTGTCCAGATCGCCACGCAGAGCGTGCCGCCACCGAAGCTCGGAGGCGCGGGCAGCGGGCGGAAACTCTGCACTGACTGCCTCGCTGGGGCGCGGGTGCTCCGCCGTCAGGATCGCCTTTTCAAGCTGTGCGCGGGTGCCGCGGCCGAGTCGATACGGGCGCGCACCGGTCAACAATTCAAACAAGATAACACCCAGCGAATACACGTCCGTGGCCACGGTCAACGGTTCGCCCCGGATCTGCTCGGGCGAGGCGAAGTCGGGCGTCATCATCTGGCCGTAAGCTTGCGTCAGCGAGGTATGTTCCGCGCGCTGAGTGTCGCGATCCATCAGTTTTGCGATGCCGAAGTCGAGCAGCTTCACCTCGCCGGCCGCGGTGACGATGATGTTGGAGGGCTTCAGGTCGCGGTGAAGCACCAGAATCGTGTGCGCGTACTGCACCGCGCGCAGCACCTGCAGAAACAGCGCCAGACGTTCACGCACGCCCAGCTGCGCGCGCTCGCAATAGGACAGCAAGGACTCACCTTCGACATACTCCAATGCGATATACAGTTGACCTTCCGGTGATACCCCCGCTTCATAAAAGCGCGCTATGTTCGGATGATTGAGAGCTGCCAGAATCTGCCGCTCGTGCTCGAATCGCTCGGCGATCTGCGTGCTGGCAGCTTCGATGCGCGGCAACTTGACGGCGACGGGCAATTGCGCAGGGTCATCGATGCGCTGCGCCAGCCAAACGGTGCCCATTCCGCCGCGGCCGATGAGCCGGGTCAGGCGAAACGGTCCGACCTGGCTACCCGCCATAGGATCGTTCACCCCGCGCGCATCGCCTGCCACCTGAGTATCAATCGGCAGTTGGTCGAAAAAGCGGGCTGCATCGCTGCTGCCCGCCAATAGCCGCTCCAGCGTCGGTTTGAGAGCGACTTGATCCGCCGGCAGCGCATTCAAGCGCGAGCGGCGCGCCTCCACATCGAGGGGTAAGAGTTCATCGAGGATTGCGGATATCTGCGGCCAGCGTTCCAGGATGTCGGGCCGCATTCAACGTGTTTCCAGCGCATCGAAGAGCACCAAACGCGCCTTTTCCCAGAGTCGAAACACGGTTCGAGGCGATTGCCCGAGCTGGGCGGCGATTGCCTCGACCGATAATCCGGCGAAGTAGCGCATCTCGACGATCTTGACCAACTGCGGGTCCACGCTGGCAAGCGCCGAGAGCGCGTCGTCCAGGGGCAGAAGATCCTCTTCCTTCGCGACCGTTTCGCGCATCGCCGTATCCAGCGTGAGTAACACGCTGCCGCCGCCGCGCCGCTCGGCCAGTCTTCGACGCACCATATCGATGACCACCGAGCGCATGACCGAGGCCGCGTAAGCCATGAAGTGACCCCGATCTGCAAGATTCAACTGGGCCGCGTTTACAAAGCGCAGATAGGACTCGTGCACCAGGGAGGTGGTGTCCAGATCCGACCCCGGCGCGTCGCGTTGCAGGCGGCCGTGAGCGAGCCGTTTCAGGTCCTCGTAGACCGTTTGGTACAGGACATTGATGGCATCGCTGTTCACGGCACCGCCGCGTAGCTCCTGCAATGCCTGTGTAAATTCTGCCATCGTGTTGAATGTTCCGGCGGAAACCTGACTCTACCTGGTATGTCGAAATTGCGCGTCATTGTGTACGGCGGGACTGAAAATTCACCTTCTTAACCGCTATTAAATATATAAAAAACATTATATTGTGATTGTTATTTGAGATTTAACATTACCTTGGATTCGACCGACGTGGGACGCCTCTTTGTTGCCCAGGCGCCCGGAAAGTCTCAATCGACACAAGCCGCACCCTCTACTAGCCAATCACGGGGGCCTCGCGTAGACTCCGGCGCCTCTTCTGAGCGAGGATAGGGTGCTTAGCTCAGCTGGTAGAGCGTCGCCTTTACACGGCGAATGTCGGGGGTTCGATCCCCTCAGCACCCACCACAAACGGAGTGGTAGTTCAGCTGGTTAGAATATCGGCCTGTCACGCCGAGGGTCGCGGGTTCGAGTCCCGTCCACTCCGCCATTTCCTAGACCCGGAAGTTGTTGCGCGAGCCGAAAGGCCGCGCTGCGGGCAATCGCGTCAAGCAAACAGCAAGAAATAGAGAGCTTCAGATGCTTCAGACAATTCACGACAAGATCAAAGGTTGGGTCGCTTACACAGTGCTCGGAGCCATCGCCGTGGTGTTCGTCTTGTGGGGCATCAACTTCACCATGGGGGCGCCCACCTACGCCGCCAAAGTGGACGGCCGGGAGATTTCCGCCAACGAGTTGCGCCAGACCTATCAGCAGGAGCTGGCTCGTGCCGAGCGCGGTACCGATGGGCAACTGGATGAAGCGCAACGCAATCAGATCAAGGCGCGCGTGCTGGAGGATTCAGTAAGCGTCGAGGCGCTGCTGGGTCGGATGCACACGCTCGGCTATCGCGTCAGCGAAACCGACCTGCTGACCGCCATGGCGCAAATTCCGGCCTTCCAGGTCGACGGCAAGTTCGACTCGGCGCACGCAGTTGCCGTGCTCAAGGCGCAGGGTCGTTCGGTGCCGGAAGTCGAGGGCTTGATCCGCCGTCAGATTCAAATCGGGCAACTCGAAACGGCGTTGCGCGGTTCCAGTTTCACCACCGATGCAGAAGCGAAGCAATTGACCGCCTTGACCCGCCAGCAGCGTGAGTTGAGCTGGGTCGTGTATTCCGCGGCGCATTATCTGCCCGAGGTCAAGTTGGACGACGCGGCGCTCAAGGCCTACTACGAGCAGCACAAGGCCGAGTACATGACTCCCGAGACGCTGGATCTGCGCGCGCTGGAACTCAGCCTGACGGAGATGTCCGCGCGCGTCAGCGTCGATGAGGCGCAGTTGAAGACGTATTTCGCCGAACAGAAGACCAAGAATCCCGAGAAGTACGTTCAGTCCGAGCAACGTCGTGCCAGCCATATCCTGATCACGGTCACCGACCCGAAAGAGGATGCCGCTGCCAAGGCCAAAGCCGATGACGTCTACAAGCGCGCCAAGGCCGGTGAAGACTTCGCCAAGCTCGCCAAGGAATTCTCGCAGGACAAGGCGTCGGCGCAGCAGGGCGGAGATCTAGGCTGGTCCGACCGCAAGGTATGGGTGGCGCCGTTCGCCGATGCCGCCTTCGGCATGCAGGCCAATGAGATTCGCGGACCGGTGAAGACTCAGTTCGGCTATCACATCATCAAGCTCGACGGCATCCGCCCGGCCGCCGAAAAGAGCTTCGAGGAGAGCAAGTCGGATCTGGATGCGCAGTACCGGCGCAATGAAGCCGAGCGACTATTCAATGCGGCCCAGGATCAACTGGCCGACGCGGCGCTGCAGAACGCCACCGACATCGACGTGGTCGCGAAGAAATCCGGCCTGACGGTCAAGGAGGTGCCGGGCTTCAGCCGCACCCATGGCGGCGGCGTGCTGGGCAATTCTCCCAAGCTCATTCAAGCCGTGTTTGGTCAGGATGTATTGGACGGGCGCCTCAGCCCCATCATCGAAATCGAGAAAGGCCGCGGCGTCGTGGTGCGTGGTTCGAACCACAAGCTGCCGCAACAAAAACCGCTGGAGGCCGTGCTTGCCGAAGTCAACGGCGCGCTCAAGAAGCAACGTAGCGAGGAACTGGCCGCCGCTGCCGCTCAGGAGGCCGTGAAACGTCTTCAGGGAGGCGAAACCCTCGAAGCTGTAGCCAAGCAGTCAGGCTCCGCGCCTCCGCTTGCGAAGTTCGTAGCGCGTCCGGATCAGACCGTGCCGGTCGAAATTCGGGAGGCCGCCTTTGCCGCCCCGAAGCCCGATGGCAAGCCGACCTTCCGGAACGTGGTCCTGGCCAACGGCGACAGCGCCGTGTTCGCCTTCACGGCGGTTCGCCTGGACCCGACGGCCGACATCCAGACGGCGCAGCTCAAACGTCAATATGCGGACGCGATTGCCGAGTCCGAGGCAATGGCCTACTCGAGCGCTGCGCGCGCCGACGCGAAGGTGCAATTGAACCTGCAGGCCATCGACTGATCGACGCGTGAACGATCTCTGGCAGCAGTTTTCGCAGTGGTACCTAACGGTATTGGGTGACGGCGGTTATCCGCTGATCGTTGGCCTGATGGCGCTGGAGAGCACCATCGTGCCGATTCCCAGCGAGATGATCATTCCGCCGGCGGCCTATCTCGCGCACACGCAGGGGGTCATCGGCGTTCCGGGCGTGATACTGGCGGGGACCCTGGGTTCCTGGCTGGGCGCGACCGTGATGTACTGGGGTGCGCGCCTCCTCGGTCGTCCCTTCGTGATGCGCTTCGGACCGTATGTCGGCATGGTGGTTGCGAAGATTGAACGGGCCGAGGTCTGGGCTGCGCGTTACGGAACTCCCGGCGTGTTCTTCTCCCGTCTGCTGCCTGTGATCCGCCATTTGATCGGCATCCCGGCCGGCATCGTGCGCATGGATTTTCGCTGGTATTCGCTCGCCACGCTGGTGGGGTCGGCGTTCTGGTGTTCCGTGCTGGCCTGGCTCGGCGTCACCGTCGGCAAGAATCCGCAACTGCTGGCCGGATCCTTGCATCGATTTGCCGGCATGGTGGTCCTGCTCGGGCTAGCCTTGGCAGCGGTCTATTATTGGTTCGTTCATCGACCTGCCGGACGTTCCGGCGGGCGCTAATTGCCCGATCGGAGTATTCCCATGGCGAAGAAATCCAAGAGTTCAGCAGGCAAGATCGACATCGGCATCAGCAGCGAGGACCGCGAGAAAATTGCCGGTGGCCTGGCGCATCTGTTGGCCGACACCTACACGCTGTATCTGTCGACCCACAATTTTCATTGGAACGTCACCGGTCCGATGTTCAACACGCTGCACACCATGTTCATGACGCAGTACACCGAATTGTGGAATGCTGTGGACCCGATTGCCGAGCGTATTCGCGCATTGGGTTTTCCTGCGCCGGGTACGTACGCGCAGTTCGGCAGACTCTCTTCGATCAAGGAAGTCGAGGGTGTGCCTTCGGCCACGCAGATGGTGGCGATTCTGGTGAAAGGTCATGAAGCGGTGGCCAAGACCGCGCGCAGTATTTTCCGCGTGGCAGAAGAAGCCAATGATCAGCCGACGGCGGATTTGTTGACGCAGCGACTGGATATCCACGAGAAGACTGCGTGGATGTTGCGGGTCATCCTCGAACGCTAGCTATTCCTTCTCGCCCTCGCCGAAACTCATGCCGACGGTGTTGTAGCCGCCGTCGACATACAGAATCTCGCCGGTGATGCCGGCCGCGAGATCCGAGGTCAGAAACGCCGCGGCGTTGCCCACATCTTCCAGCGTCACATTGCGCTTCAGCGGCGCCATCGAGGCGACGTGTCCGAGCATTTTGCGAAAGCCGGGAATGCCGGCCGCTGCCAGCGTCTTGATCGGGCCGGCAGAGATGCCGTTGACACGGATGCCCGAAGGGCCCAAGTCCGCCGCCAGAAACCGCACATTCGCCTCGAGGCTGGCCTTCGCCAGACCCATGACGTTGTAGCTGGGGATCGAGCGGACCGCGCCCAGATACGTCAGCGTCAGCACGGAGGCCTGCCGTCCCTGCATGAAGGGCAGTGAGGCACGGGTCAGTGCGGTGAGGCTGTAGCTGGAGATATCGTGCGCGAGGCGGAATGCGTCGCGTGAGGTGACCTGCGCAAACGATCCGGACATCGCCTCGCGCGGCGCAAATGCCACGGCATGCACCAGAATGTCGAAGTGATCCCAACGCGATTTGAGCTGCGCGAAGCCGCGCTCGATGTCCTCATCGGAACCCACATCCATCGCAAAGGTGATGTCGGAGTTCAGCTGTTTGGCCAACGGAATGACACGATCGCTCATGCGTTCAATGTAGGAGAAGGCAAGTGTAGTGCCCTCGCGGTGCAGCGCCTGCGCGATGCCCCAGGCGATCGACCGGTCGGTGGCAAGTCCGACGATCAACGCGCGCTTGCCGGTCATGAAACCCATTTGCTTCCCCTTTTATGAACTTCGCTTGCGATTCGAATCCACGTACATCACCAGGCGTTGCCCGGCGCGGATTTGATGCTGCTTGTTGATGCCGTTCCAGGTTTTCAGCTGCTGCACGGATACCTGGTATTGGCGCGAAATCGAACTCAATGTGTCGCCGGCCCGCACGGTGTATTGAACCCGTCGACCCGACACGCCGGCTTCGCCGCGCGCGCGTCGGATGGTGGTCTTGATGACCAAACGCTGTCCCGCGACGAGGCGTTCGTTAGCGCCCAGGCCGTTGATGCGTGCCAGCGTTTCGACACTGGTGCCGTGACGGCGCGCGATGGCGCGCAGAGTCTCACCGCGTCGAACGCGATGCACGATCTGGTGGCGACGTCCATTGTCCGTGGACGGTCGGTCAACGCGCTGTGCCGCGAGCAGCACCTTGTCAGGCAGCTGGCCGCTGTCCTCAGGAATCTTCAACTCCTGTCCGACGCTGAGCTTCTTGCCGCCCATGTCGTTCAACTTGGCGATGACGGCGACCGAAGTGCCGTATTGCTTGGCGATGCCCGGCAGGGATTCACGACGTTCAACGGTGTGCGTGACATAGCGCACGCGATCTTCTTCCGGCAGGGTGGTGAGCGCAGCTTCCAACGCGTCGGCGCGGTCGATGGGAACCAGCAGGCGATGCGGTCCGCTCGGATCGGTGGCCCAGCGGTTATAGCCAGGGTTCAACGCCACGACCTCTTCGTAAGGACTGCCCGCCAATTGCGCGGCGACCTTCAGGTCGATCTGCGAGGTGGTGTTGATGATGGCAAAGTACGGTTCATTCCGGATCACCGAAAACCCCAGGCCATAGCGCTCGGGCTCCGCCATGAGACGCTTCATCGCCAGCAACTTCGGCACATAGGCACGCGTTTCGGCCGGCAGTCGCAGGTGCCAGAAATCGGTGGGCAGCCCGGCTCGTTCGTTGCGGTTGATGGCACGTTGCACGCCGGCCTCACCGACGTTGTATGCCGCGATCGCCAGCAGCCAGTCGCCATTGAACTGGTCGTGCAGAATTTGCAGGTAGTCGAGTGCTGCACGCGTGGATTCCACCACGTCGCGGCGGCCGTCGAACCACCAGTTCTGCTTCAAGCCGAAGCGATCGCCGGTGCCTGGAATGAATTGCCACAGTCCTGCGGCGCGGCTGGATGAATACGCGAACGGCTCGTAGGCGCTCTCGACCATCGGCAGCAACGCGAATTCCAGCGGCATGCCGCGCGCCTCGACTTCGCACACGATGTGATACAAATAGCGTTGTGCCCGCTGGAACACACGATCCAGATATTCCTGATTGCGCACCAGCCATGCCAGTTGCTGATCCACCGCCGGCTCCTGCACTTCATCGAGCACGAAGCCATCGCGCAGGCGGTCAAACAAATCGTCGAAATCCTCGCCGTTGCCCACATGCCATTCACTGGGCATTTGCGCCGACGGCATGGCGCCCTCGGCCGGCGCGGCCATGTCGGCGGTGGCGCTGGCGTCACTACTGGGTGCCGGTACCGTCACCACCGGTGGAGGAGCGGCGGGCTTGGGCTGGCTGGCGCAGGCGCCGAGGAGCAATGCTCCCAGCATCCCCGTCATGCCCGCGATCGGACGCACCAGCCTCATGCAACCGTGCTCATCGAAACTGGTCCTTCCAGGCACGCAACACCTCGAACACCTGTGCGTTGTCGCTTAAGCGTTTGCCGGCATGGTGTTCGGCGGCGCGCCGCACGACCGGTGTATCGCATCGCAGGAAAGGATTGACCTGAATTTCCAGCGCCAATGTGGAGGGTAGGGTGGGCGAGCCATCGGCCCGCAGTTTCTTCACCTGGGTCTGGTAGTCGGCGCCGGCGGCGTTGTCAGGCTCCACCACCTGCGCAAAGCGCAGGTTCGACGCCGTATATTCATGGCCGCAGAACACCTGCGTGTCCGATGGCAGGGCCCGCAGGCGCTCCAGGGAGTGGTTCATTTGTTGCGCGGTTCCTTCGAAAGTGCGCCCACAGCCGGCGCTGAACAAAGTGTCGCCACTGAACACGGAATCGTGGCCCCAAAATGCGATGTGACTTAATGTATGCCCTGGAATTTCCAGAGTCTTGAATGCAAGTCCCAACTCGGGCAAGTCGACGGTCTGCCCCTCGACGGCGCTCATCGTGCGGGTGGCGATGCGGTCGTCGTCGGGTGCGATGACGGGGACCTTGGCGAGGCGCAGCAGGTCCGGGACGCCGCCGATGTGGTCAGGGTGGTGATGAGTCAATAGAATCGCGGCCAATTGCAGGTCGGAACGGCGCAATTCGTCGATCACCGGCGCCGCGTCACCCGGGTCCACCACGGCGACGCGCTCTGGATGGAGAGGGGAATGGATCAGCCAGATGTAGTTGTCGGCGAAGGCCTGTACGGGTCGCACGCTGAGCACGGCTAGAGACCCTTTGGAGCATGATCATTTGCGTTTGACATTTTGCGCCGTATTTAACCTGTAACATCTCAACTTCGCTAGTATTTTTATGGGGAGCGACGGTTGCAAAACCGCGACATTCGGGCGTGACGAACTGGTTTGAAACCCCGCTGGGCAGGCGTGTCATGCACGAAGAAACGCTGCTGGCGCGCGATGCGCTGGAGGACGTGTTCGGCTTCGACCTGTTGCAAATAGGCCAATGGGGGCAGGAACGATTTCTGCTGAGTGCCGCGCGCACCCAGCATGCGACGGTGGTTGCCGACCACGCCCACGCGGGGGCGGCCCTGACTGCGCATTTCGATGCCTTGCCGTTTGCCTCGGATTCAATCGACGCGGTGCTGTTGCCGCATACGCTGGAACTGGTGGATGACCCCTACGCGGTATTGCGGGAGGCGGAGCGCATTTTGCGCCCGGAAGGAACCTTGATGATCTGCGGCTTCAATCCGTGGAGCGGCTGGGGATTGCGGCGAGCCATGGCGCGCGCAGTGCACGGTGCGGCATTCCCGCCCGACATCCAGCGCCTGATTTCCGAGATGCGTCTGAAGGATTGGGTGGCCTTGCTGGGTTTGGACGTGGACAAGGTCATGGGCTATCTGGGGTTGATCCCCCTGATCGGCCCAAGCGTGCCGCCGCAAAGCCACGTGGCACGGCCCTCGATCATGTGCGGCGCGTATCTGCTCAAGGCGCACAAACGCGCGCACACCCTGACGATGGTGCGGCCGAAGTGGCGAACACGGCCGCGGGTACTGGTGGGCGCCGCCGAACCCACTACGCGCGTGCGCGGGTGACGCCCATCGAGCTGTACACCGACGGCGCCTGCCGCGGCAATCCCGGACCCGGCGGGTGGGGCGCGTTGTTGATCGCCAAAGACGTGCGCAAGGAATTGATGGGTGCAGAATTGCTCACCACCAACAATCGCATGGAGTTGATGGGGGCCATCGAGGGGTTGAACGCGTTGCAGCGACGCTGCGCTGTCCGCCTGTACACCGACTCCAAATATGTTTTGCAGGGCATGACCGAATGGCTGCCGGACTGGAAGGCGCGGGGCTGGCGCACGGCGGCCAAAAAGCCGGTGAAGAATCAGGATTTGTGGGAACGATTGGATGCGGCCGTGCAAGCGCACGACATTCAATGGGAGTGGGTGAAAGGTCACTCGGGCAATGAGGGCAATGAGCGCGTCGATCAACTCGCCAACGTGGCGATCGATGCGCTGCTGGCGCGGGAAAAAGGAGCGGGATAAATGCGGCAGATCATTTTGGACACGGAAACCACCGGCCTGGAAGTCGAGAAGAAACATCGGGTCATCGAGATCGGCTGCATCGAACTCGTGAACCGGCGCATCACCGGGCAAAAATTTCATCGCTATCTGAATCCGGATCGCGACATCGACAAGGGTGCGGTCGAAGTGCACGGCATCACGCGCGAACGGTTGCAGAAGGAGCCGCGCTTCGCGGAAATCTGCGCGGAGTTCACGGATTTCGTGCGCGGCGCGGAGTTGATCATCCACAACGCCACCTTCGACGTCGCGTTCCTGAATGCGGAACTGGCGTTGCTGGCGGGCGAGAAAGCCAGAATCACCGACTGGTGCACAGTGTTGGACACATTAAGTCTGGCGCGCCGCATGCACCCCGGCCAGCGCAACAGCCTGGACGCATTGTGCAAGCGATATTCCGTCGACAATTCGCACCGCGACTATCACGGCGCGCTGCTGGACGCGCGCATCCTCGCCGAGGTGTATCTGGCGATGACCGGAGGCCAGGCGATTTTGACGTTGAGCGCGGAAGCGGATTCGGCCGCCTCACGAACGCGCCGGCAGAACTCCGCAGCCGGAAAAGTCGTGCCGCGAATACCGGTCATTCTGGCCGATGAGGAGGAATTGGGTGCGCATGAGCGCGTGCTCCAGGAGCTGGACAAGGCCTCGCGCGGCCAGACCGTGTGGAGAATGTGAGCGGGGACGAGGTTTTACCATCCAAATCCCATGATCCTTGGCCGTTCGACTACACTTTGCGCTTTGCGGCAATGGAGTGGTGAATGCGAGGCCTGAACAAGACCAAGATCGGTGTCATCGGATTAGGTTATGTCGGGCTGCCGCTGGCAATCGAATTTGGCAAGAAATACCGCACGGTCGGTTTCGATATCAACCTGGCCCGCATCAAGGCGCTCAAGGCCGGCCATGATGCAACCCTCGAAGCGACCGCTGCAGAACTCAAGGGCTCCAAGAAGCTGAAGTTTTCCGCGCGGCTGGCCGACCTGAAACCCTGCAACGTGTTTGTCGTCACCGTTCCGACGCCGATCGATCAATACAAGCGCCCCGATCTCACGCCGTTGCTCAAGGCCAGCGAGACGGTGGGCAAGGTCCTGAAGAAGGGCGACACCGTGGTGTACGAATCCACCGTGTATCCCGGCTGCACGGAAGAAATCTGCGTGCCCGTGCTGGAGAAGTTTTCCGGGCTGCGGTTCAACAAGGATTTTTATTGCGGCTACAGCCCCGAGCGCATCAATCCGGGTGACAAGCAGCATCGTCTGCCCTCGATTCTGAAGGTGACCTCCGGCTCCACGCCGCGCATCGCTGATTTCGTGAATGCGCTGTATGCCTCGATCATCAGCGCCGGCACGCACCAGGCCTCGAGCATCCGCGTCGCCGAAGCGGCCAAGGTCATCGAGAACACGCAGCGCGACGTCAACATCGCATTGATCAATGAACTGGCGTTGATCTTCAGCCGCATGGGGATCGACACCGAAGAAGTGCTGAAGGCCGCCGGAACGAAGTGGAACTTCCTCCCCTTCCGCCCGGGTCTGGTGGGCGGCCATTGCATCGGCGTGGACCCGTACTATCTGACGCACAAAGCCACCGAGATCGGCTATCACCCGGAGATGATTCTCGCCGGCCGCCGCATCAATGACAGCATGGGCGCCTATGTGGCGCAGCAGGTCATCAAGCTGATGACCGAGCGCCGGCTGCTGGTGGCCGACTCCCGCATCCTGGTGCTGGGTCTGACCTTCAAGGAAAATTGCCCCGACGTGCGCAACAGCAAGGTCATCGACATCATCAACGAGCTCAAGCACTTCGACGCCAAGGTGGATGTTTACGATCCCTGGGTGGACGCCGAAGGCGCATTCCACGAATACGGCGTGCGGCCGATCAAGGCGCCCAAGCCCGATACCTACGATGCCATCGTGCTGGCCGTGTCTCACGATGAATTCAAAGCGCTCGGCATCCGCAAGATCCGCGCGTTCGCTCGCAAGACGCATGTGCTTTACGACGTCAAATACATGTTCGCCGCCGACCAGTCCGATGGCCGGCTATAAGTTCGGTCAGCGGGTCACAGCATGAAAATTCTCGTCACCGGCGCCGCCGGTTTCATCGGCTTCCACACCGCCAAGCTGCTGCTCGAGCGCGGCGAGGACGTGGTCGGGTTGGACAACCTGAACCCGTACTACGAACCGTCGCTCAAAGACAATCGTTTGAAGATCTTGCAAGGCTTCGCCAATTTCCGCTTCGTCAAGCAGGAACTGGCGGAACGCGCCGGCATGGAAACGCTGTTCAAGCGCGAGAAATTCGAGCGCGTGGTGCACCTGGCTGCACAGGCCGGCGTTCGCTACTCCATCGAAAACCCGCATGTCTACGTCGACAGCAACCTGACAGGTTTTCTGCACATCCTGGAAGGCTGCCGCCACAACGGCGTCGAGCATCTGGTGTATGCCTCCACCAGTTCGGTGTATGGCTCGAACACGCACATGCCGTTCGCGGTGGATCAGAACGTCGACCATCCCATGACGCTGTACGCCGCCACCAAGAAGGCGAACGAGCTCATGGCGCACAGCTACTCCTCGCTGTACAAGATGCCCACCACGGGCCTGAGATTCTTCACGGTGTATGGTCCCTGGGGCCGGCCGGACATGGCGCTGTTCATGTTCGCCAAGAACATTCTTGCGGGCAAACCCATCGATGTGTTTAACTTCGGTCGACACAAACGCGATTTCACCTACGTGGGCGACATCGTTGCCGGCGTGGTCGCCGCCATGGATCACGTGGCGAAGCCTGACCCGAACTGGAATTCCGACGCACCGAATCCCAGCACCAGCAGCGTTCCTTACCGGCTCTACAACATCGGCAACCAGCAGCCCGTCGAATTGCTGCGCTACATCGAGGTGCTGGAGCAGGCGCTGGGCAAGAAGGCGCAGAAAAATTTACTGCCCCTGCAACCCGGCGATGTCCCCGACACCTGGGCCGATGTCGAGGCGCTGGTGAAGGACGTCGGTTACCGGCCGAGCACGCCCATCGAGACAGGTGTGAAGCGCTTCGTCGAATGGTATCTTGAGTACTACAAGCCCTAAGGCCCTCAAGCACCGGAAGTGATGCGCGATTTGATTTCTTCGACGCCGGTCTGGAAATCCCTGATTGAACACGCCCAGGCGGCGTCTCGTGTACATCTGCGTGATTTGTTCGCCGCCGACGCCGATCGTTGGCGAAATTTCCAACTCGAATCCGACGGCTGGCTGTTCGACTATTGCCGCCAGCGCGTCAACGCTGCCATCGTGAGCGACCTGCTGCGCCTGGCCGAGTCCGTGCAATTGCAGGCCCGCATCGCCGCCATGTTCCGCGGCGATGCCATCAACCTGACCGAGAATCGTGCCGTGCTGCACACGGCGCTGCGCTCGGGGTTTGCCGGGTCGCCGGAAATTCAACAAGAAGTGCACGAGTCGCGCGCCGCGTTGGATCGCTTCGTCGCCTCGGTGCGCGACGGCGTGCAGCGCGGCTTCACCGACCGACCGTTCAAGAATGTCGTCAACATCGGCATCGGTGGGTCGGACCTGGGGCCTTTGCTGGTCTGCGATGCGTTGCGCCATCAATGGAGCGGTGGCATCACGCCGCACTTCGTCTCCAATGTCGATCGCACCCAGCTGCAGGATCTGACGCGGCAGCTCGATCCCGCCGAGACGTTGATCATCGTCTGTTCCAAGACCTTCACCACCCAGGAAACCCAGACCAACGCGCGCGCCGCCCGCGATTGGATCGCCTCGCGCATGGGTGAGTCTGCCGTGCCGCGACACTTCGTCGCCGTGTCGACCAATGCCGCGGCGATGGATGCGTTCGGCATTGCGCCGGATCGACGTTTCACGATGTGGGATTGGGTCGGCGGGCGCTACTCGGTGTGGTCAGCCGTGGGTCTCGTCGCCGAACTGGTGCTGGGATCGAAGGTGTTCAAGGATTTTCTGGACGGCGCGTCCAACATGGACCGGCACTTCTCCAACGAGCCACTGGCGCGCAATCTCCCCGTGTTGATGGGGCTGATCGGTGTCTGGAACCGCAGCTTCCTGCACCTGCCCACGCTGGCGGTGTTGCCGTACGATCAGCGACTGGCGCGATTGCCCGCTTACCTGCAGCAGCTCGACATGGAAAGCAACGGCAAGTCCACGACCTTGAATGGCGAGCCCGTCGACTATCCGACGGCGCCGGTGGTGTGGGGCGAGCCCGGCTCCAACGCCCAGCATTCGTTTTTCCAGATGCTCCACCAGGGGACGCCCACGGCTGCGCTGGATTTCATCGCGCCGCTGCGCAACTCCTGGGGTGACATGCTGGCGCAGGACCTGGCGCTGGCGAATTGCTTCGCGCAATCGCAGGCCTTTGCGTTCGGCCTGAATCAGGACGAAGTGACGGCGAGCATGCAGATTGCCAAGGCCTCGGAGAGTGAGATCGCACGGCTTGCACCGCATCGCGTGCACGCCGGCAACCGGCCCAATTCGGTGCTGCTGTATGCGCAGACGGATGCGCGAACCTTGGGCTCACTGCTCGCCTTGTATGAGCACAAGATTTTCGTCCAGGGCAGTGTGTGGGGCATCAACTCCTTTGATCAGTTCGGCGTGGAACTGGGGAAAAAGCTGGCGGCGGGGATTTCGATGTCGGGCGAACGCGCGCCCACCGGCCCCGGGTCGGCTGCGCTGGCGGAATTGATCGCCTACGTGCGCCGGCGCCGGTAGAATAGTTGCTCTTTCGAGCGGAATATCTTCAATGCCCAGTTTGCGCAAAGGCATCGTCCTCGCCGGCGGCGCTGGCACTCGCCTGCATCCGATCACGGTCTCGTTGAGCAAACAGCTGCTGCCGGTCTACGACAAGCCGATGATCTACTATCCGCTGGCGACGCTGATGTCAGCGGGCATTCGTGAATTTCTGATCATCTCCACGCCGCGCGACCAACAGGCGTTTCGCGACCTGCTGGGTACGGGCGAACAGTGGGGAGTGTCGTTCACCTATGCGATCCAGGCAGAGCCCAAGGGCATCGCGCAGGCATTGCTAATCGCCGAAGAATTCCTGGCCGGCGCGCCCTCGGCGCTGATTCTGGGCGACAATATTTTTTACGGCGAAAGCCTGGCGTCGATGTTGCAGGCGGCCTCCGCGCAAACCAGCGGCGCCACCGTGTTCGGCTACTACGTGCAGGATCCCGAGCGCTATGGCGTGGTGCAGTTCGATGCGCAGGGCAGAGTGACGGACCTGCTCGAGAAGCCGGTCAAGCCACCGTCGAACTACGCGGTCACCGGCGTTTATTTTTACGACAGTCGCGCCAGTGAACTGGCGCGCAGCATTGCGCCATCGGCACGCGGTGAGTTGGAGATCACCGATCTGAACCGCGCCTATCTGCGACAGGGCGCGTTGCGAGTCGAAAAGCTCGGCCGCGGGACCGCGTGGCTCGACACAGGCACCCACAATTCATTGCTCGATGCCGGCGTGTTCGTGCGCATCATCGAAGAACGGCAGGGCCTCAAGGTGGCTTGCGTGGAAGAGGTGGCGTTTCGCATGGGCTTCATCGATGCGCAAGCCTTGGTGCGGCTGGCGAAGCCGCTGGAAAAGAGTGGCTATGGGCAGTATCTGCTGCGCGTCGTTGCGGACCTCAGCGCACCATGAAGTTCACGCCAACGCCGATCCATGGCGTCATGTTGATCGAACCGCAGGTGTTCGGCGATGCGCGCGGATTCTTCCTGGAAACCTGGCGCGAACAGGGGTTCGCCGACAACGGCATCCACGCGCGCTTCGTGCAGGATAACCACAGCCGGTCGGTGCAATGGACGCTGCGTGGCCTGCATTTTCAAATCCAGCGTCCGCAGGGCAAGTTGGTGCGGGTGACGCAGGGCAGTGTTTACGACGCGGTGGTGGACTTGCGCCGCAGTTCACCCACCTTCGGCCGTTCGTGGGGTCTTGAGTTGTCGGAAACCAATGCGCGCATGCTGTGGATACCCGAGGGCCTGGCGCACGGCATTCTGGTCACCTCGCCGAGTGCGGATTTTCTGTACAAATGCACCGATGTCTATGCCCGGGAGCATGAGAGAACGTTGGCGTGGGATGATGCGCAAGCCGCCATCCCGTGGCCGCTGCCGGCTGGAGCACTTCCCACGCTGTCAGCGAAAGACACTCAGGGCAAGCCCTTCAGCGCCGTCGACAAATTTCCGTGAAGGTACTGATCCTGGGCGCGGCAGGGCAGGTCGGGCGCGCCGTCGTGGCAGCGCGTCCGAAAGCGCATCAATGCATCGCGCTCGACCGCACCGAGTTGGATATCACGGATGCGCAGGCGGTGGCCGCGGCGCTTCAGCAGCATCGCATCGACTGTGTGGTCAACTGTGCCGCGTACACGGCCGTTGATCTGGCGGAATCAGAGCCGGAAACAGCGCGAGCGATCAACGCGGCGGCGGTTGCCGGCATAGTTGAGGCCGCGCGCAGCAGCGGGGCGCGGCTGCTGCATCTGTCCACGGACTTCGTTTTCGATGGCCGCAGCAGCGACGCCTATCGACCCGATGCCGCGACCCATCCGCTGAGCGTCTACGGCAGCACCAAGCTCGACGGTGAGCGCCATGTGCTCGGCTTGCCGCAGGGCATCGTCGTGCGCACCTCCTGGGTGTATGCCGCCTATGGCGGCAACTTCGTGCTGACCATGCTCAAGTTGATGCGCGAACGTAACGAGGTGCGCGTCGTGAGCGACCAACGCGGCTCGCCGACCTGGGCGGGCGGTCTAGCACAGACCCTCTGGAGGATGCTCGACAAAAACTTGAGTGGTGGCATTTATCATTGGTGCGATGAGGGCGTGATCAGCTGGCATCAGTTCGCGGTCGCAATTCATGATGAGGCGATCACGCTGGGGTTGTTGAAGCGCAGAATCCCGATCTGGCCGATCACCACCGCCGATTTTCCGACGCGCGCGGTGCGGCCTGCGTTCAGTGCGCTGGATATTCGCAGCACCTGCGAGGCGCTGGGGGTGAATGCTGTTGAGTGGAGGACGCAGCTCAGGTTGATGTTGAGGGAGTTGCATGCTCGTGGTTGAATTCATTCCGCAAAACGTCCTCATCACCGGCGGCGCCGGCTTCATCGGCGCCAACTTCGTGCGCCATTGGTTGTCACGACCCGGCACCGGGCGGGTGGTGGTGCTGGATGTGCTCACCTACGCCGGCAACCCTGCGAACCTCAGCGGCTTGGAGCACGATCCGCGCTACGCCTTCGTGCACGGTGATATTTGCGACGAAGCGCTGGTCGGCAGTCTGCTGGCGCAGCATCGCATCGACAGCGTCGTGCATTTCGCGGCGGAGTCTCATGTGGACCGCTCCATCCTCGGCCCGGATGACTTCATCCGCACCAACGTGGTGGGCACGCATGCTTTGCTCAAGGCGGCGAAGAAATTCTGGTTGGATGACAAGGCTGTGCCGGCGCACCGGTTCCATCATGTCTCCACCGACGAAGTTTATGGCTCGCTGGGCTTAAGCGACCCGGCGTTTCACGAGTCGACGCCGTATGCGCCGAACTCGCCCTATTCGGCGAGCAAGGCTGCCTCGGACCATCTGGTGCGCGCCTACCGCGAGACCTACGGCCTGCACACGACGCTGACTAATTGCTCGAACAACTACGGCCCGTATCAATTCCCCGAAAAGCTCATTCCTTTGCTGCTCATCAACATTCTGTCCGGCAAGCCCTTGCCGGTGTATGGCGATGGCTTGCAGATACGCGACTGGCTGCACGTGGCGGATCATTGCCGCGCCATCGAACTGGTGCTGACCCGCGGAGCAGTGGGCGAGGTGTACAACATCGGCGGCAATTGTGAGACGACGAACATGCAGATCGTGCGCGCCATCTGCCGGCAGGTGGATGTGCTTCTGCAGGCCGATGCGAATCTGCTCAATAGCTATCCGCAGTCACCGGCCGCGCGCGGCAAACCGGCCGAAACGCTCATCACCCATGTGCGCGACCGGCCCGGTCACGACCGCCGCTACGCCATCGATTTTGCCAAAGCGTCGCGTGAGCTCGGCTATGCGCCCTCGTTCGATCTGGCAGCGGGCCTGCGCAGCACCATCCAGTGGTACCTGTCGAATACGGCGTGGTGGCAGCCGCTGCTGGGGCGGGACTATGCGCAGTGGGTGCAGAGTAATTATTCTGCGTGGTAGCGTTGCTCGGCGACTTTTATCCAATGGAAATACGTTGTGAATCGCCAGAAATCGGAATGCCCCGGACATCCCCTGTCTTTACGCGCTAAACTTAGAGAGAGTTTCACGTTGCGGGTTATGTAAAGAGATTTGAACATGCAATTTATTATCGAGTCCGAACAGGAAGATGACGGACGATGGCTTGCTGAAGCGCCAGAGTTGCCCGGGGTACTCGCCTATGGGCAAACCCGCAATCAGGCGCTTTCGCGCGCTGAAATACTTGCGTTGCGGGTTCTCGCTGAACGCCTCGAGCACGGCGAGGGCATGGCACAGTCAATTTCGATTTCAATCGCCGCTGCATGAGCGTTTGGCCTTCTTCGAAGGCCAAACGAGTTTTGGCTTCCGCAATGCGCCACATTTCAGGAACCAAACCTGAGGTCGACACAGTTACTTTTTTACGAGAAAAATTGCGACCGAAGGGTTCGTGAATAATATCGATGGATTTAAATACAGCTTCACAATTATCAAGTGGCTCACCCATACCCATGAACACGATATTGGTTATGCGCTGATCTGCAGTTAATAATTTTTCTACTTGAAAAAACTGACCGACAATTTCATCCGCCGTTAAGCGACGCATTAATTTTTGTTTACAGGTATAGCAAAATTTGCAGGCCATATTGCAGCCCACTTCCGAAGACACGCACAAAGTCAGGCGGTCATCCGATGGAATGGCCACGGCTTCGACAGTAAACCCACTGACATCAAAAAGAAATTTCTGAGTTCCATCGACACTTTTTAAATGGCTGACGACTTTTGGTAGATTGAAAGAAAATAAAGATTCAATATCAGTCCGAAAATTTTTCGACAAGTTGGT
>JANMXI010000306.1:0-1598 GCA_031394735.1 Pseudomonadota bacterium
GGCGGCCTTCGACCGGGCCCCAGAACGCCTCCTGCTTCGCATTTTGATATATATGTGGTGCACAACATATGTATCAGTATGTGGCGCAGCCCAATATGTGGCGCAGGCGCAAGGAACATTCCTGTGGAGCGCAGACGCGCGCATCTTGCGCCACATATTCGAGCGCGATTGATCGGTCCCCGTCATCAACGGCGGAGGATCGATCATGCACGACGAACTGTTCAAGCGGCCGACTGCTCTCGCTCGCTATCGAGTCGGGCCTCATTTCCAGACCCGGGAGCGCTATCTGCGTCGGCTGCAATCGGAAGGGTATTCCCGGTCGACGCTGAAGCGGATCGCCTGGGTGCTGCTCATCGTGGCGGAGGCGGCTCATGGGAACGGCGGAAGCATCAGCTCCACACGTTTGAGGAGCTTGCTATCCCGGCGCATCCGACTGGGCAATGGACGCCCACCATCGGAGCATACGTCCGGCCTGCTCCGTCTCTTCGGAGAGGACTGGCTGCGCAGCATTGGCGCGCTGCTGCCCGAGGCCGGTCGGCCGCTTCGGTTCGCTCGAGAGCTAAGCGCGTTCACGGAGTACATGCGTGTCGAGCGCGGCCTCTCGCCGGTAACGATTGGGACGCGGAACGAGCGCTTGCGCTGGTTTTTCGCGGCGTTGCCGTCCCGGGTGCGATCGCTCGGCGACGTCACCGTCACTCAGATCGACGCGTTCCTGGAAGCGAAAGCCCGCGGCGGTTGGAGTCGCAGCTCATTGCACGTGCTGGGCAGCAGCCTGCGGAGCTTCTTCCGCTATGCCGCGGATCAGGGGTGGTGCCGGCCGAGCCTCACCCTGGGCATCGACCTGCCGCGTCTCTATGCTCTCGAAGACGTTCCCAAAGCGCCGGCAACGGATGACGTGGACCGACTGCTTGCCGCGACCGCTTCCAGCGACGATCCCGTCACGATCCGCGATCATGCCGTCCTGTCGCTATTGACCCATTACGGCCTGCGACGCGGCGAGATCGAGCGATTGACCCTGGACGACATCGACTGGAAGGCCGAGACGCTCCATGTCACGAGGCCGAAGCTGCGCCGACCGCAGTGCTATCCGCTGTCGGTGCCGGTCGGCGCGGCCATTCTGCGCTACCTTCGAGAGGCGCGCCCGCGCAGCTCCCACCGCGCCGTGTTCCTGACCATCAAGGCGCCGTTTCGTCCGCTGTCGGGCGCCAGCATCAGCGCCCTGGTGAGAATGCGGTTGACCAAGCAGGGCGTGAAGCTCAGCCGGATCGGCGCCCATTGCCTGCGTCATGCCTGTGCGGGCCAACTCATGGATGCCGGCTTCACGTTGAAGCAGATCGCCGATCATCTCGGCCATCGCAGCATGAACAGCACACGCATCTATACGAAGATCGATCTGCGGGGCCTGCGTCAGGTGGCCGAGCTGGACTTGGGGGCGCTGCTATGAGCACAGCCTCCACCATCGCCGATTACATCCGGCACAATCGCAGCCTCGGTAAGCGCTTCGTGGCCGAGCAGGCGATCTTGTCCGCGTTCAGCCGGTACGTCGGCAAGGCGCGGCTTAGTGGCATCCACTCGACGACGATCGCCAGGTTCGTCCA
>JANMXI010000307.1:0-4504 GCA_031394735.1 Pseudomonadota bacterium
TGTTTTTCGGTAAGAATGGGTCTGCCGGCGTCGTTTCGGTGGTTAGCGCCGATCCGTCGCAGAAGTTCGAGTCCTACGTCAAGGTCGCGTACGAAACCAAAGCGCGGCAACCGATTTACGAAGGAATGGTGTCGGGCGCGCTCAGTGACACCTTCAGCGCAAGATTGGCGGTTCGTGGCTCCACGATGTCACGCGGCTATATCGAGAACGTGGCGAGCGCACAGAACTTTGGCTACATCGATGTGGCCACCGGCAACACCGCCTCCACAGTAGCGACTCCTGCGGACAAGTATGGTCCTAATGAGGACTCGCTGGCTGGCCGGTTGACGCTGATGTACACGCCGAACGATAGCATTAAGAACGTCACGAAGCTCAGCGCGAACAAGACAAAGACTGGCAATGGATCCTGGAACTACATCGTTTATGACTGTCCCAGCGCAGGCGCACCGACCCCATGTGGACGTGATTTCGTCAACGCGATGAACAATCTTCCCGCTGCTGCTGCCGCCACCTTTCCGTTGTCGGGTTCCGGCGGTGTCCTACACAACGATTATGACTCACTGCAACTCACCAACACGACGCAGTTCGATTTCAAGCAATGGAACCTGAACACGACGCTGAATTATCAGCGATTCAAGAATATCTTCTCGATCGACGCCGACTACTATTCCTCGCCGACGTCGAGCACCTTTGCGAACCAGCGTGATAAATACGATGCCTATTCCGGCGAGGTTCGCGCACAAACATCCTTCAGCGGGCCGTTTAATTTCCTGATCGGTGGCCTGTACCAGAAAACCAAGCTGAAATCGTTTCAGGCCGTGATTCTCGCGGGTATAGTCAATTCCGCTGCGCCACTTCCGGAAAATCTGTTCGAGTCTTTTGACAAATATTCGAACACCGACGGCGAGACGGCATCCGTCTTTGCGCAGGGTACCTGGAAGATTAACGAGCAATGGGAATTCGCGGCCGGCGCACGCTATACGCACGAAACCAAGAAATCCGATTTTGAACATCGCTACGTGAATCCAGCGCTCGCAGGCTTGTTCGTTCAGGGAACGCTGATCAAAGCTGATCAGAGTTGGAACAATGTGTCACCCGAGGCAACCTTGAGTTGGAAGGCGAATGATGATGTGACCTTGTACGGCGCCTATAAGACCGGATACAAGTCTGGCGGCTTCTCGAATTCGGCGATTCTGACGGTCAATACCACGGCTGCCAATTTTCAATTCAACCCGGAGAAGCCGAAGGGCTTTGAACTCGGACTGAAATCCCAATTGTTGGACCGGACGTTGAACTTGGTTGTCACGCTGTACGACTATAAATTCAAGGATCTGCAGCTAGAGGTGTTCAATTCGTCGCTGGTTGCCTTCAATGCCGGCAACGCCGGTTCCGCGACGACGCGGGGTATTGAAACCGAGGTTGAATGGCTTCCCCGCGCGGTGTCAGGCCTCACGCTGAGCGGTTCGTTGAATTACAACGAGGCCAAGTACGAGAACTTCGCAAACGCGCCGTGTTATGCGGGTCAGACGATTGCGCAGGGGTGCACTTTGGACCCGGTGTTACCTGGCGTAACGCGCCAAGACCTCACGGGCAAGCACACCGCCGTAGCACCCAAGATCACCGGCAACCTAGGCGTCAATTGGGAGACCGGGATTCCCAAGGGAAAGCTCGTGCTGTCCGGCAACGCGCGCTACAGCGATTCATACAACATTTCGCAGTACAACAATCCGCGTACGATCCAGGCTTCCTATGTAATGTTTGATGCCGCGGCCAAGGTTGAATTGGGTGATGGCAGCTGGGAATTGGGCGTCATCGGTCGCAATCTCACGAATAAATTCGTTCTCACGGGTACGTTGGACGTGGTGGGTGGCGGATCGGGGACCGGAACTGCTGCCGGTGTGCCTGCCACTCAGGCTGGCCTCGTCACCTTGCCACGCACGGTTCAGTTACAAGTCACGAAGCGCTTTTAGGGTTCTTCTCATGACCCGCACACCCGGACAAACAGCGCTCGAATACGTCAATTGCCTGCGCGACGGAGACTTCCCTCGTCTGGTGACGCTGCACGGTGAGAACTTGGTCTGCAGCTTGTTGGGGAATAGCAGAGTGTCTGGGCGATATCGCGGCCGCGACGCGTTCTTTGCGCACACGTTCAAATACGTTCTGGGCGCATTGGCTGAAACGGACGAAGTCTATTTGAAAGACTATCGGGTCGGCTGCGCCAATGATCGATATGCGGCACTCTTGCTGCATGGCGGCCTGCCGACGCGTGCCGGTGGACGCTACAACCAGAACTATCTGCAGATCTTTCGTGTGGTGGACGGCAAGATTCGTGAAATACACGAGTTGCTGGATTCAGTCATGCTCGAGACCCAGATCTTTGGCAAGACTCTGGCGATACCTCGTTCGGCGCTGCAGGAGCCGCTGCGACCCACATCCGTATTCACGGCGCCGCGACCGCCAATGACAATGACGGAAGCGAGCAGAGTTGAAGAAGTTTTCGCACTGGCCTTTAAGGCTGCCGACTGGCCGGGGTCTGCCGCGGTGTTGCATCCAGACGCAGTACTTCAAGTGGCTGGGTCGACGCCAGCTTCAGGCATCGTGCGCGGTCGTGCGGCGATCACAAGTCATCTTGCGAGGCATATTGACGAACATTTCGTGGCCGGCTCATTGAGCGTCGATCCCGGAACATGGTTGGTTTGCGCCGATGAAACCGGATTCTGCCGTATGGCGACCGTGCGCGCTCAGTTGAAGAGCGGACGCGAGTATCATCAAACTTTGGGAATGTGTGGCAGTTACTGCGGCGATTCGATCGGCGAGATGCACCTGTATTTCGATACGGCATCGGAGGAGGAACAGGTGTTTGGCAACCCGCTGAGCGGCGGATCGAGCGAGACTGCGGACGAGCCTTTCAGCATTGACGCGGATTACAAAGGGAATTGATGGCACGAGTCGCCGGTAAGCTTGCGTTGGTCACCGGTGCCGCCAGTGAGCGAGGCATTGGCTTTGCCATTGGAATTGCGCTGGCACGCGAAGGCGCTACCGTGGCGTTGACCGACATTCTGGCGGATGCTGTGGAGCGACGAGCCGCCGAACTTCGTGCTGCCGGTCTAAATGTGACGGCCCACCAGCACAACGTCAGCAGTGAGGCAAGCTGGGCCGAAGTATTGGGCAGTGTTGAACGGGTGCATGGATTTTTGGATGTCGTCGTCAACAACGCGGGCATGGCGGTGCTTGTACCCATGTCGGAATTGACGCTCGCGGATTTCCGCCGCATGGTCGATATCAATCTTACCGGCGCCTTTCTGGGGTAGAAACTTGCGTTGGCTGGTATGGGCAAGTCCGGTAAAGGCGGCTCCATCGTCAACATTTCCTCCGTGGCCGGATTAGTCGGAGTGGCGGGCACGACCGGTTACGGTGCGACCAAGGGTGGAATTCGAATCATGACGAAAGCAATTGCGGTGGAGGTAGCGAAGCATCGCGTGCGGTGCAATTCCGTGCATCCGGGTGCCATTTGGTCCGATATCCAATTTGAGGCCCGCGCCAAGGAGCCGGAAACCTACGGCAAGATAGAGGAATCGATTCCGCTAGGTCTGATTGGCGACCCCTCGGATGTGGCCCAGGCCGTCCTGTTTTTGGCTTCGGAGGAGTCGGCCTATATAACCGGCACGGAACTGATCGTCGATGGTGGATTGACCGCGATCTGAGCTCGGCTTACCGATTCACTCGCACTTCCCCGGCGGCACCGCGCCGCTAGCAGGATCGCTAGTTGTGGTGCCCGACTTACGGTAGTAGCCTTGAGGCAACAGGTGGCTCCTGTCGGGGGATTCAATTGCCTCATCTCAATGCTGAGAGGCAGGCGTACAGACACACGCTCGATCAATACAAAGCTGTGTTGTCCGCCTCGCTGTATCCGATCGATATCGAACTGGGCGGTTCCGAGATCGAGTTTCAGGCGTGCACCGAAGTGCGAACGGTCGGCTGCCTGTCTTTGATCAAGGTTTATGCAAACGCCGGCTTTCAATGCCGCAGCTTGAGACCATCGTGCCTGAGATCTGAAGGACATTACCTTCTTCAATTGCAGGAGGATGGACGCACTGCTTACGTTCATCGCGGGCGCTCCGCGGCCTGCGACATTGGCCGACTTATCGTCGTTGATACGCATACCAGTATTGTCGGTGAGCAGTTTGGTGCAGCGCACGCGCTGATCGTGAAGATTCCCCGCGAATTTATGCGCACATTTGCGCCGAAGGTTACGCAATACTGCGCACCCACCATCGACACGCAGTCCGGTTCCGCCAATATATTGGCAAAGATGATTAGAGATTTCTGGTCCTGGAGCGAAGTATTGACGGAGCGGGATCACCAGATTCTGCCCGGATCGTTGCTTCGATTGGTGGACGCGGCCTTTGGTGGCGCCGACAGTGAGGCGCAGTTGTCGTTGTCGAAAAAGAGTCGACAATTGGAAGCACTACACCGGGCGGTCAGGGAGAATTGTCGAGATGTC